>JAUZGC010000149.1 GCA_030840105.1 Microbacteriaceae bacterium | reverse complement strand
TCCTTCAGCCAGCCGATGCCGACCGAGGTGTCGAGTCCACCCGAGTATGCGAGCACAACACGTTCCGCCATGGTTCTCCTTTGGGATTGTTCAGTACAAGTTTAGGGGCCGCCGCGAGGGGGCTCCGGGGGTCAGGCCGCGTTCTTCTCCAGCAGCCAGACGAGGAGAGCCTTCTGCGCGTGCAAGCGGTTCTCTGCCTCATCCCAGATCACGCTCTGCGGTCCGTCGATGACGTCGGCCGTGACCTCATAGCCGCGATCGGCGGGCAGGCAGTGCATGAAGAGAGCGTCCGGCCCGGCAAGCGCCATGAGCTCGGCGTCGACACGATAGTGCCCGAAAACCGCCAGCCGCTCGGCCTTCTCCTCTTCCTTGCCCATCGACACCCAGGTGTCGGTGACGACCACGTCGACGCCCGCAACCGCCTCGGCCGGATCGGTGTACAGGGTCACGGAGCCGCCCGTCTGCGTGGCGATGGCGGTGGCATCCACGACCACGTCGTCATCCGGCGCGTACTCGGCAGGGGACGCGATGCGGATGTGTATGCCCGCGGTGGCACCCGCGAGGAGGTACGACTGCGCCATGTTGCTCGCGCCGTCGCCCAGGAAGGCAAGCGTGAGCCCGGCGAGGCTCCCCCGGCGCTCCCGGATGGTGAGGAGATCGGCGAGCAGCTGGCACGGGTGGAACTCGTCGGACAGCGCATTGACGACGGGGACCGTCGTTCCTGCCGCCATCTGCTCGAGTCCGGTCTGGGCATACGTACGCCACACGATCGCCGACACCATGCGCTCGAGCACGCGAGCGGTGTCCGACGGCGTCTCCTTGCCACCCAACTGGCTGCTTGCGGTGCTGATGATGAGCGGGCTGCCGCCGAGGTCGGCGACGCCGACCGCGAAGGAGACGCGCGTCCGCGTCGACGACTTGTCGAAGATGACGGCGACCGTCTGGGGGCCTGCCAGCGGCTTGGCGGCGAAGCGGTCGCGCTTGAGCTGCGCGGCAAGGTCGAGAATCTCGGCCTGCTCAGCCGGGGTGATGTCATCGTCGCGCAGGAAGTGCCTGGTCATTTTTCACCTTCGGGTTTGAGAAATACCCAGATTACCGGGTCAATCGGACAGGATCATGCCGCCATCGGCGGCGTGCGTCACCGGCCGGCTTCGGCCAGCGCGTGCCCGAACCGCTCGCGGAAGACCGCGATCTCGGCGTCGCCGACGATGAGCGGCGGCGCAAGACGTACGCTCGACTCGTTCGGCGCGTTGACGATCAGGCCGGCGTCCAGCGCAGCCTCGAAGATTCGATTGCTCACCGGCTCGGCCAAGCCGATGCCGATCAGCAGCCCCTGGCCGCGAACATCCGTGATGAGCGGGGATTCGAAGCCACGGATGACCTCGCGCAGCTCGGCGCCACGACGCTCGGCGTTCGCGACGAGCCCGGCAGACTCGATTTCTCCGAGCACGGCATTCGCCGCGGCGGTGGCGAGCGGGTTCCCCCCGAAAGTGCTGCCGTGCTGTCCCCTGCCGAAGAGCGTCGATGCCCAGCCGAAGGTCACGAGCGCGCCGATCGGAACGCCACCTGCCATGCCCTTCGCAATCGTGACGGCGTCGGGCAGGATGCCCGCGTGCTCGTAGGCGAACCAACGCCCGGTCCGACCGACGCCCGTCTGGATCTCGTCCATGATCAACAGGACACCGTGCTCCTGGGTCAGCTCACGAGCCCGGCGCAGGTAGCCATCCGGCAGGTCGAGGACGCCCGCCTCACCCTTGATGGGCTCGATGAACAGCGCGGCGACGGTGTCGTCGATCGCGGCCTCGAGCGCCTCGATGCTCGTCTCGATGTGTTCGACGCCAGCAGGCATCGGCTCGAACGCTTCGCGCATCTGCGGCTTGCCGGTGAGGGCGAGCGAGCCCATGGTGCGACCGTGGAACGCGTTGGTGAGCGCGAGGATTCGCGTGCGCCTGCCCCCGGAAACGTTGAGGCGCGCGAGCTTGAATGCCGCCTCATTTGCTTCGGCGCCTGAGTTTCCGAAGTACACCCGGCCCTGTTCACCCGCGCCCGTGATGCGCTTGAGCCGCTCGGCGAGTTCAAGCTGTGGCGGGGTTGCGAAGTAGTTGGAGACATGGATGAGCGTCGCCGCCTGCCTGCTCACGGCATCCACCAGGACGGGGTGGGCATGACCGAGCGAGTTGACCGCGATGCCCGCGAGGAAATCGAGGTACTCCTTGCCGTCGACATCCCACACATAGCAGCCCTCGCCACGCGCGAGCATGACCTGCGGGGTCGCCAGGGAGCCCATCATCGCTTCGCTGAAACGAGACGGCCAGGTTGCGCCGTGTGGCGTAGTCATGCGGGAATTACCTCCGTGCCGATGCCGCTCTGGGTGAATACCTCGAGCAGGATTGAGTGTGGAACGCGTCCATCGATGATCGCGGCCTTGGCGACACCGCCGTCGACCGCATCGAGGCATGCCGTCATCTTCGGGATCATTCCCGATTCGAGCGACGGCAGCATCGCGCGCAGCCCGTCGACGTCGACCACGGAAACGAGCGAGTCGCGGTTCGGCCAGTCGCTGTACAGCCCGGCGACATCCGTGAGGATGACGAGCTTCGCGGCACCGAGCGCGACCGCGAGGGCCGCGGCGGCGGCATCCGCGTTCACGTTGAGCGACTGCCCCGGCACATCGGCATCCGGTGCGATCGACGACACCACCGGGATGCGACCCGCAGCCAGTTGCGCGTGCACGGCCTCCGGGTTGACGCCGACGACGTCGCCGACGAGACCGAGATCGACCTCTTCGCCGTCGATCACGACGCCGCGCTTGCGACCTTCGAAGAGCCCGGCATCCTCACCGGAGAGCCCCGCGGCCAGTGGCCCGTGCTCGTTGATGTGCCCAACGAGGTCGCGGTTGATCTGGCCCGTGAGGACCATGCGGACGACCTCCATCGCCTCCGGCGTCGTCACGCGGTATCCACCGCGGAACTCGCTCTCGATCCCGAGCCGCTCGAGCATGGCCGAGATCTGCGGACCGCCGCCATGCACGACGACGGGGCGGACCCCCGCGTAGCGCAGATAGACCATGTCCTCGGCGAACGCACGCTGAAGCTCCTCGCTCACCATCGCGTTGCCGCCGAACTTGACGACGATGATCTGGTCATGGAAACGCTTGAGCCACGGCAATGACTCGATCAGCGTCGCGGCCTTGTCCGCGGCATCGGCGCGGCTCATCTCGGTCGTGTCTTCGCTCACGATCAGCTCGCGTACGCGCTGTTCTCGTGCACGTAGTCGTGCGTGAGGTCATTGGTCAGGATGGTCGCGGTCGCGCTGCCCGCGTGCAGGTCGATCAGCACGGAAACGGCGCGCGGCGTCAGGTCGACGAGGGTGCGCGGCTGGTCCGGCTCCCCCGCGCTGCACACCTGGACACCGTTGATCGCAACATCGATCCCGTACGGGTCGAATGCGGCATCCGTCGTACCGACCGCGGCGAGCACACGGCCCCAGTTGGGATCGTTGCCGAAGATCGCCGCCTTGAAGAGGTTGCTGCGGGAGACCGCGCGGCCCACGGTGACGGCCTCGTCCTCGGTGAGTGCGTTGCGTACTTCAATGGCAATGTCGTGGGATGCACCCTCGGCATCGGCCTGCAGCTGCCGCGCCAGGTCGGCGCAGATTCCGGTCAGCGCTGCGGCGAACTCGTCGAGCGTCGGCTCGACGCCACTCGCGCCTGAGCCGAGCAGGGCGACGGTGTCATTGGTCGACATGGCGCCGTCGGAGTCGAGCCGATCAAACGTCACGTGCGTCGCGCGGCGAAGCGCCGTATCGAGCTGTTCTGAGGTGAGCACGGCATCCGTCGTGATGACGACGAGCATGGTTGCCAGGCCCGGCGCGAGCATGCCGGCCCCCTTAGCCATGCCGCCGATCGTCCAGCCTGTTGGCGCGGTGTACTCGGCCTGCTTCGGCCTTGTATCCGTCGTCATGATCGCCTCGGCGGCGGCCAGGCCGCCAGCCGTTTCGCCCGCGGCGGGGTCTGCGGTGAGAGCCAGCGTCGCATCCGCCACACCTGCCGTGAGCACGTCCAGGTCGAGCTGATCACCGATCAGGCCCGTTGAGCACACGAGCACGTCGCCCGACGAAATCTCCAGTCGCTCGGCAACGGCTTCGGCCGTGCCGTGCGTCACCTGGAAGCCCGCGGCGCCGGTGTAGCAGTTCGCACCCCCAGAGTTGAGCACGATCGCCGAGACGACGCCATCAGCGATGACCTGCTGGCTCCAGAGAACGGGGTTCGCCTTGCAGCGATTGGCTGTGAACACCGCGGCCGCCGCAGTGAGGGGGCCGCGGTTCTGTACCACCGCGAGATCGCGCTTGCCGGACGACTTCAGTCCGGCCGCAACCCCCGCAGCAACAAATCCGGATGCCGCGGTAACACTCACGGGGCAACTCCATTCACAGTGAGGCCGGTGGTCTCCGGCAGGCCGAGAGCGATGTTGGCCGACTGGATGGCCGCGCCCGCGGTGCCCTTGTACAGGTTATCGAGCGCGAGGACAGTGACCACGCGCCCGGCCGCCTCGTCGATCGCGAGGCCGATCAGGGCCGTGTTGGCGCCGAGCACATCGGCTGTGCGCGGAACGACTCCGTCCGGCAGCACGTGAACGAACGGTTCGTCAGCATATGCGGACTCCCAGGCCTCCCGAATCTGCACGGCGGTCGTGCCTGGCACGATCCGGGCGGTCGACGTGGCGAGGATGCCGCGCGACATGGGAACGAGGATGGGCGTGAACGAGACCGTTGGTGCGCTCGCGCCGGCCGCGCGCAGGTTCTGCTGGATTTCGGGGATGTGCCGGTGTGTTCCCCCGACCGCGTACGGGTTGGCCGACCCAAGGATCTCGCTGGCCAGGTACATGGGTTTGAGGTTCTTACCGGCGCCGGACGGACCGACAGCCAGCACGGCGACGATGTCTGCCTCCTCGATCACACCAGCCCGGATGCCCGGTGCAAGCGCAAGCGACACGGCACTCGCGTTGCAGCCCGGGGCGGCGATGCGCGTTGCTCCGACGAGACGGTCACGCTGCTTGCCGCCACCGAACGGAAGTTCGGGCACCGCGTAGCTCCACGCACCGTAGTACTCGCCGCCGTAGAACGCGGCCCAATCGCCCTCGCGCTCCAGTCGGTGATCCGCGCCGCAGTCGACGACCAGCGTTGCGGGGTCCAGAGTCGCGGCGATCTCGCCCGACTTGCCGTGCGGCAGCGCGAGGAAGACGACGTCGTGGCCAGCGAGATTCTCGGTCGTGGTCTCGACAAGGTTCAAATGTGCGAGAGAGCGCAGCTGTGGCTGGAGTGCGATGAGGGGTCGGCCGGCGCTCTGGTTCGCCGTTACGGTTCGCACCTCGAAGTCGGGATGCTCAGCAAGAATGCGGAGCAACTCACCACCCGCGTAGCCGCTTGCGCCCGCAACTGCCACTGAAAAAGCCATACGTCAAATCTACTGTCTCGCCCGCGGGCGCCTATTCGCGAACGGTTGCGCCGAAGAGCTCTCCCGCGCGCGCGGCGCCGGCGAGCTTCGCGTCGCTTGCCTCCGCGGCCGTGAGCGTTCGGTCGGCCGCTCGGAAACGCAGTGCAAACGTCAGGCTCTTCTGGCCGTCGCCGACTCCGGAACCCCGGTAGTCGTCGACGTGGCGGGCATCCTCCAGGAGTTCGCCTGCCCCGTCGACAACGGCTTTCAGGATGTCGCCAGCCGCGGTCTCAACGGGGACAACGAGCGACAGATCCTGGGTCGCAGCCGGGTACCCCGAGATGGCCGACGCCTCGATCTCGACCGGAGCGAGTGCGATCACCGCATCGAGGTCGAGCTCAAGCACGCCGACAACGCGCGGCAAGTCGGATTCCTCGGCGAGCGCGGGCAGCAGTTCGCCGGCAAAACCGACCTGCTGGTCCCCGGAGGCCGTATGCACAACAAGCGCCGCGGCCCGGCCGGGGTGCAGGGCGGTGTGGCTGGACTGGACGACATCGATGTGGAGGCCAACCGCTGCGCCCGCCTGCCTGGCCGCCGCGATGGCATCCGCAATCCCCGCAGCGATCGCGGGCTGGCCCGGCTGCTTGGGAATCGCGGACCCGAGGAACAGTGCGGCAAGGTGCCGCGGCTGGGGTGGGATTCCGGCATTGAGGTCGGCGAGGACCTCGTCGTCCGGCAGCGCGGCACCCTCAGGCACGGTCTCACGACCGTAGCTCACGCCTGCCTTGGGCAGGAAGACCAGGCCGCTCTCGTAGATGGCGAGGTCGGTCAGCCCACGCGAAAGATTGCGCCTCGCGACCTCGATGAGGCCGGGAAGGAGGGAGGTGCGCAGGAACGGAGCGCCTGCGTCAAGCGGGTTCGCCAGGCGGACCGCCGGTACGGGACCTGCATCCGACGAACCGAAGGTGTCATTGGCGTGCTCCGTCACGAACGGGTACGAGAGCACCTCCGTCAGGCCATTCGCGGCGAGCGTCTGCACGACCGCGCGCCGCAGCTGCTGTGGGCGCGTCAAGCCACGACCCGGCGGGGCGACAGGGAGCACGGAGGGGATGCGGTCGTACCCGATGATGCGGGCGACCTCCTCGGCCAGGTCCGACTTGTCGGTGAGGTCCGGGCGCCAGCTCGGTGGCACGACGGCCAGTCCCGAGCTCGTCTCGGTGATCTCTCCGCCGATCTCCGCGAGTGCGGAGCGGATCTCCTGGTCGGAGAAGTCCGCACCGATGAGCCTGGTGACATAGTCACCCGGTAGGTCGATGGCGGGGGGAAGGGTGGCCGCGTTGTGCACGGAGCCCAGGTCGTCCGCGTGTCCGCCGGAAAGCTGCTCGAGAAGCTGCACGACCCGTGCGGCAGCCGCGACGGCGACCTGGGGGTCGACACCTCGTTCAAAACGCTTGGACGCCTCACTCGGGAGCTTGTGCCGGCGCGCGGTTCGGGCAATTGACACCGGGTCGAAATTCGCCGCTTCGACGAGCACATTGCGGGTCGCACGACCGATCTCGGTCGACGCCCCACCCATGACGCCGGCCAGGCCGATCGCACCGGAGTCATCCGTGATCAGGAGGTCCTCGCCATTCAACGAGCGCTCCTGCCCGTCGAGGGTCACGAGAGACTCCCCGCGGCGGGCGCGACGGACCGTAATCCCGCCAGCAAGCGCGTCGAGATCGTAGCCGTGGATGGGCTGGCCGAGCTCGAGCATGACGTAGTTGGTGATGTCGACGACGAGCGAGATTGAGCGGATGCCGGCGAGCTTGAGTCTCGCGATCATCCACGCCGGCGTCGGGCTCGATCCGTCCACATCGCGCACGACGCGCGTGACGAAGACGCTCGCGCCGACGCGCCCGCGAATGGGCGCCTCATCATCGATCGAGACGTGGAATTCCTTGGCCGTGGACCGGGTGGGCAACCCGCGAAGAAGCTCGGGTGTCGCAGCAGGGTCGCGGAACGTGGCTCCCGTCGCGTGCGAGTACTCACGCGCGATGCCACGGATCGAGAACGCATAACCGCGGTCCGGTGTGACGTTCACCTCGACGGCTGTGTCGTCGAGCCCGAGGAGGCCGACCGCATCCGTGCCCACCTCCGGGTCGAGGCCCAGCGTTGCCAGGCGCAGGATGCCGTCATGCTCGTCGCCGAGACCGAGTTCACGCGCGGAGGCGATCATGCCGTCAGAGACATGCCCATACGTCTTGCGGGCCGAGATCGGGAACGGTCCAGGCAGGACGGAGCCGGGAAGCGAGACCACCACCTTGTCGTTGACCAGGAAGTTGTGGGCACCGCAGACGATGCCTCGCACATCCGCTCCGCCGTCGGCCGCCGTCTGTCCCTCCGGCGCAACGCGCACCTGGCACCAGCGGATGGTCTTGCCGTTCGACTGCGGTTCGTCCACGAATTCGAGAACCTGGCCAACCACGACCGGCCCGGAGATCTCGAAGGTGTGGATGTCCTCCTCTTCGAGTCCGACGGACACGAGGGCGGCATGGACGTCCTCCGCGGTCGAACCGGGGATGACATCGACGAACTCGGCGAGCCAGCTGAGTGGGACGCGCATCAGACCACCATTCCGAACTGCTGACTAAACCGAACGTCACCCTCGACCATGTCACGCATGTCCTGCACATCGTTGCGGAACATGAGCGCGCGTTCGACACCGACGCCGAAAGCGAAGCCCGAGTACTCGTCAGGGTCGATTCCCGCCGAACGCAGGACGTTCGGGTTGACCATGCCGCAGCCACCCCACTCGATCCAGCGCGGACCCTCCTTGAATGTCGGGTGCCAGAGGTCGAGTTCTGCGCTCGGCTCGGTGAACGGGAAGTAGTTGGGGCGCAGGCGCACCTTCGCGCCGTCGCCGAACATGGCCTGCACGAAGTGATCGAGCGTCCCGCGCAGGTGCGCCATGGTCAGTCCCTTGTCGACGGCGATTCCCTCGATCTGGTTGAACACCGGGGTGTGTGTCGCATCCAGCTCATCCGTGCGGTACACGCGACCCGGCGCGATGCGGTAGAGCGGCAGGTCATTGCCGAGCAGTGCACGCAGTTGCACAGGCGACGTGTGCGTGCGGAGCAGGAGGTGCGAGTTAGTCGGCTCGACGAAAAAGGTGTCCTGCATGGCGCGGGCGGGGTGATCCTCGTCGAAGTTGAGCGCATCGAAGTTGAACCACTCGCTCTCGAGCTCCGGACCCTCCGCGACCTCCCAGCCCATGCCGACGAAGACGTCGGCCACGCGCTCCTGCAGGAGGGAGAGCGGATGCCGCGCACCGGCCTGCCAGCGCGTGGGGACGGCGGTCACGTCGACCGCTTCCTCCGCGAGGCGCCTGGCGTTCTCGGCCACCGTGATCTCGTGTTCCTTCGCCTCGAACGCCTGGTTGACCCGCCCTCGTGCCTGCCCGACGAGCTTGCCGGCGGCGGCTTTCTGGTCATTGGGAACGTTGCGCAGGCTCGCATTCAGGCGGGCGAGGGGGGATGCCTCGGCGAGGTGCTCTGCGCGCACCCTTTTGAGGGAAGCTGAGTCGGTTGCGGCCGAGACCGCGGCGAGCGCAGAATCGACGAC
>JAUZGC010000133.1 GCA_030840105.1 Microbacteriaceae bacterium | reverse complement strand
CGGGACGACGTGAAGACCGGGGTGATCACGTACAAGATCGCCGCCCACTCCGCAGACCTGGCGAAGCAGCATCCACGTGCGCAGGAACGGGACGACGCCCTGAGCAGGGCGCGATTCGAATTCCGCTGGAACGACCAGTTCGCGTTATCCCTCGACCCGGATACCGCGCGCAGCTTCCACGACGAGACGCTGCCGGCGGCCCCGGCGAAAACCGCCCACTTCTGCTCGATGTGCGGACCGAAGTTCTGCTCGATGCGCATCTCGGCGGATGTCAGGACTTACGCCGAAGAGAACGGTCTCTCCAGCCTCGAGGCGATCGAGGCAGGCATGGCGGACAAGTCGGCGGAGTTCGCCCGGATGGGAAACTCGGTCTACCTGCCGATTCGCGCGCTCTAGGGTGCGGCGCCGGAACTACTCATGATCCACAATGTGTTGAGCATCGCCGGGACCGACCCGAGCGGCGGCGCCGGTGTGCAGGCGGACCTCAAGACCTTCTCGGCGCTGGGCGTCTACGGCATGACCGTGGCGACCGCCCTCGTCGCGCAGAACACCAGGGGCGTTTCGGCCATCCATCACGTGCCGGCCGACTTCCTCACGCGGCAACTGGAGACCCTGTTCGAAGATGTCCGCGTGGATGCCGTCAAGATTGGCATGCTCGGAACCGCCGACACGGTCAGGGCCGTCGCGACCGCGCTCACCACCTACCGGCCGGCGTATGTCGTGCTCGACCCGGTCATGGTCGCCTCGAGCGGCGACCGCCTGCTCGCCGCCAACGCGATCTCCACGCTCTGCGAGGAACTCCTTCCGGTGGTCGACCTCGTCACGCCGAACCTGGCGGAGGCCGCGGTCCTACTCGGTGAGGACGAGGCGACCAGCGAGGACGAGGCGCTCGCCCAGCTCGAGCGGCTGCAGGCGCTGATTCCGGGCATCCTGATCACGGGCGGTCATCTGGGTGGCGACGAGAGCGTCGACCTGCTCGCGATCGACGGGTCGGTCACCCGGTTAGGGTCCCCCAGAGTGCAGACGCGCAACACCCACGGCACCGGTTGCACACTGTCGGCGGCGATCGCCGCGCTGCGTCCGCAGCGACCCGACTGGGCCAGCGCGGTCTCAGACGCGAAGGACTACGTGACGGGTGCGCTTCGGGGTGCGGACGCGCTCGAGGTCGGCAGCGGCAGAGGTCCGCTACATCACTTCCAGGGGGTGTGGTCACCGGGCGGGTGAGATCTGGATACCATGACCGCGTGCACATGATCTTCCGAACGATCTTCCACTCGCTGGTTTCCCGGCTCGGGCCGCGCCTCGGTCACTACGACGTCGCGCACACGCGGTTCCGCGTGCTGCCGACCGATCTCGACATCCTGAACCACATGAACAATGGCGTGTACCTGTCGATCGCCGACATCGGCCGGTTCGACCTGCTCGTGCGCAACGGCGTCTGGGCGATTTTCAAGGCGCGCGGCTGGTACCCGGTCGTCGCATCGGAGACCATCACCTTCCGCAAATCGCTCGGGCCGTGGCAGCGCTTCACGATCCAGTCGCGCATCCTCGGCTTCGACGAGCGGGCCGTCTACGTCGAACAGCGCTTCGTCGTGAACGGCGAGATCTACACGCAGGCGTTCATTCGCGGCCGCTTCCTCAAGCGCGGCGGCGGGGTCGTCTCGATCGACGAGCTGGTGGATGCCGTCGGCCCGGTCCCAGAGGGCCCCGGCGTTCCCGCCTGGCTGGTGAACTGGGGTGCGGATGCCGCGCTGCCGCCCACGCGCGCCGAAGCGCCCAGCGTCTGGGAGTGATGGTGCGCACGTCCTATCGGCCGCAGCATCCGGTCAGCCTGAGGTTGACCCTGGGTACGCTCGGGCGCGGTCCGCACGACGCGACCACGGTCTGGGATGACGCGGGCCTCTGGCGCACCTTCCGGACTCCGGATGGCCCGGTCACTCTGCGCCTGACGCAGGTCGCGGGCGGTGTCGATGCGTGTGCCTGGGGCCCCGGGGCCGAGTGGGCGATCGCGGGCGTGCCGGAACTGCTGGGCGACGGCGACGACTGGTCGTGCCTCGACGTGTCCGGTCATCCGCTGCTGCGTGATTCCCTGCGGCGCAACGCCGGGCTCCGCCTGACGCGGACGAGGCGAGTCCTTGAGGCGCTGGTCCCGGCCATCATCGAACAGAAGGTCACGAGCCTCGAGGCGTACCGGTCGTGGGCGCGGCTCGTCCGCGAGTTCGGCGAAGCCGCGCCGGGACCTGCACCCGCCGGCATGCGCGTGGTGCCGACGCCGGAGCAGTGGCGACGCGTCCCCTCCTGGACGTGGCACGAGGCGGGGGTCGACCCGCGCCGGTCGCGCGCTGTTGTCACGGCCGCGGGGGTGGCATCCGGACTCGAGCGCACGCTCACTCCGGGACTGACCGCTGACGAGGTCGCACGGCGGCTCCGGTCGGTGCACGGAATCGGGCAGTGGACCGCGGCCGAGACCGCGCAGCGCTCACACGGCGACCCGGATGCCATCAGCGTCGGCGACTATCACCTCGCGCATTTCGTCGGATCCGCCCTGATCGGCAAGCGCGTCGACGATGATGGGATGCTCGAACTGCTCGCACCCTGGACCGGGCAACGTCAGCGCATCATAAGGCTGCTCGTCGCGAGCGGTCATCGGATGGAGCGCCGGGGACCGCGGATGACGATCCAGGATCATCGGCGGCACTGAAGAACGGGCTCGTGGGCGATGGGCTGCCGAAGGACGGGCCGGGCCCGCGCGACCTGTGGAGTTCGTGTTCGAATTCCCTGGCCAGGTTCTGGTAGTGCTCGAGAAAGTCGGGGGAGTAGTCCTCCCACCGCGGCAGAGGCTTGCCGGAGCGCGTTGCGAGCAGCCGGTCGAGGTAGTAGTCCCAGCCGACGCCCACGCTCGCCTCCTCCTTGGGCGAGTGCAGTCGCTGGCCGAAGGTGAGGGTGGTGTGCGAACTGGCCTCGTGGAGATGCCAGTAGACGCGCCAGGAGTGGTCGGCGGGGCCGACATCCGCCGCGAACCGGTGCGGCGCCTCGCACTCAAGGATCGCGACGTTCTCCCAGTCTGCGTTGTCTTCGGCGGTCATCCTGAACCGGACGGCGCCGGTCGACGGCAGGCCCGTGAACTCGCCGATCCACGTTTTCAGCCGAACCGACCTGGTCAGGCTGGCCCAGACATCCTCAATCGGCGCTTTCACGATTCGGTCCAGGACGACGTAGACCCCGTCGTCGCGGCGAATGAGACGGCCTGTCGGCTGCGGCATCATCGTGCACCTCCCGGTCTCTCCAGCGTACTCACGCAGGCCGGTGGGCGGCAGGGGGTGCGTCGGTCGGGTCAGCTCTCGAGCACAGCCATCGCCGCGTTGTGGCCGCCCAGCGCGCTGACCGCGCCGCCGCGGCGGGCGCCGGCGCCGCAGACGAGAATGCGCGGATGCTGCGTGGCAACGCCCCAGCGCTCGGCTGGCGTGGCGAGCGACTCGCCGTCCTCGACGAACGGCCAGGAGAGCGGCGCATGGAAGATGTTGCCACCGGGCAGGTTGAGCGCATGCTCGAGATCGAGAGTCGTCTTGGTCTCGATGCACGGGTTGCCTGCGGCATCCGTCAGCAGGAGATCCTCGATCGGCTCGGCGAGCACCGAGTTGATCGACGCGAGCACCGACGCTTGCAGGCGTTCGCGCGTTGCGTCGTTGTTCTCCTCGTTCAGCCAGCGATGGGGTGTGTGCAGGCCGAAGACGGTGAGGGTCTGGGCGCCGGTGGCGGCGAGCTCCGGACTGAGGATGCTCGGATCGGTGAGCGAGTGACAGTAGATCTCGCAGGGCAGGAGCTCGGGCATGACACCACGGGTGCCGCCCTGGAAGGTGGACTCGAGCTGCGAGTACATCTCGTTGACGTGGAAGGTGCCGCCGAACGCGGCGACCGGATCCACGGTCGAGTCGCGGAGCTTCGGCAGGCGGGAGAGGAGGAGGTTGACCTTGACCTGGGCGCCTTCGGGGGTGCGTTCGGGGAGCGTGGGCGTTGCTCGATCGGCAGCGGGGTCGAGGAGCCGCTCGAGCACCGCGGGGGCGATATTCGCGAGCACGAATCTGCCGGAGACAGCCCGCTCGTGGTTGTTGCGCCGGTAGCGCACCTCGCCGTCCGGAGTGACCTTGGTCACCTCGGCCTTCGTGACGATCCGCGCCCCTGCCTCCCGCGCGACCCGCGCCAACTCACTCGTGACCGCCCCCATCCCGCCGACGGGGACGTCCCAATGGCCCGTCCCGCCACCGATCACGTGATACAGGAAGCACCGGTTCTGGGCGAGGTCGGCGTCGTGGGCTCCCGCGAAGGTGCCGATCACGGCATCCGTGAACACCACGCCCCGCACCAGGTCGCTTTCGAGCCGCGACTCGATGAGCTCGCCGAGTGGGCGCTCCATCACGGACGCCCAGAGCTCGTCGTCCCCGACCAGAGCGCGCGCCTCGTTTCGGGTCAGCAGCGGCTCGGTCATGGTCGGCCACACCGTGCTGGCCAGGCGCGAGGTGTCCTCGTAGAACCTCGTGAACGCGGACGCGTCATCCGCCGCGCCGATGCCAGCGAAGGATGCCGCGGTCGCCTCGGCGTCCAGGTTGTCGACGAGCAGGCCGCAATCCTCGCCGGGGACGGGCGTATAGGACGAGTAGCGGCGGCGCTTGAGCTCGATCCGCAGGCCCAGCTCGTCGATGATCCGCTGCGGGAGCAGGCTGACCAGATACGAGTATCGCGACAGCCAGGCATCCACGCCGTCGAAGGCTGCGGCGCTGACCGCGGCTCCGCCGACCTGCTCCAGCCGCTCGAGGACGATCACGCTCTTGCCGGCCTGGGCGAGGTACGCGGCCGCCGTCAAACCGTTGTGTCCTCCGCCGACGATCACGACATCGTGGGTGTGAGTGGCGCCACCTGGCTGAGGTCGCGGCGAGGCATCCGTCATCCTTCGAGAATACGAGCAGTTCGGCGATCTGTTGCGGCGAGGCGCCAAAAGCGGCGATCTCTTGCGCCTTCATTCGGGTGGCCGCGCCGTGCAGCGCATATCCTCGAAGCATGACCCAGCTAACTCCGGGAGCCGAAACTCGCCCGGCGGAGCTCGCGAACAACGCCGTCGGGCTCGTTCGAAGCTGGCTCGTCGCCAGCGCAACGACGGTCGACGACGGCGCGACGAAGCGCCCCACCCGCGACCGGGAGGCCGAGCGCCTCGCCGGAGTGCTCAGGGATCCCCACGGGCTCGAGTTCGCTGTCGGCTTCGTCGACGGGGTCGCCCGCCCGCAGGACCTGTTCGTCGCTGCGTACAACCTCCAGCGCGTCTCGAAGAACATTCCCGCCTTCCTGCCCTGGTACATGCGCCTGGCAATCGCGGTCGGCGGCGTGCTCGGCCCCGTGTTGCCGTGGGTCGTCATCCCGATCGCCCGCCGCGTTCTGAGGCAGATGGTCGGACACCTCGTTGTGGATGCGACGCCCGAGAAGCTCGGGCCGGCCATCGCCCACCTGCGCTCGCCACGCGATCCGCAGGGGCACGGCGCGAGGCTCAACCTCAACCTGCTCGGCGAGGCAGTGCTCGGCGAGAGGGAGGCTGCGCGTCGGCTCGAGGGCACGCGCGCGCTGCTCGCACGCGACGACGTCGACTACGTCTCCGTCAAGGTCTCGTCGATCGCGAGCCAGCTCTCGATGTGGTCGTTCGACCAGACCGTCGAGCGCGTCGTCGCGACGCTGTCGCCGCTGTATGAGCTCGCTGCGTCGGCGATCCCGGCTGCGGGTCGTGCCAAGTTCATCAACCTCGACATGGAGGAGTACCGCGACCTCGACCTCACCGTTGCCGTGTTCAAGGGCATCCTCGGCCAGCCGCGGTTCCACAGCCTCGAGGCCGGCATCGTGCTGCAGGCCTACTTACCAGACGCCCTCGATGCCTTGCAGGACCTGACCGAGTGGGCCACCGAGCGGCGCGCGGGCGGGGGCGCTCCGATCAAGGTGCGGGTCGTCAAGGGCGCCAACCTCGCGATGGAGCGGGTGGATGCCGCCATCCACGGCTGGCCATTGGCGACGTATTCGACCAAGCAGGCGACCGACACGAACTACAAGCGGGTGCTCGACTGGGCGCTCACCCCCGAACACACCCACGCGGTCAGGATCGGTGTCGCCGGCCACAACCTGTTCGACATCGCGTACGCCTGGCTGCTGGCCAAACATCGCGGCGTCGAAGACCGCATCGACGTGGAAATGCTGCTCGGCATGGCGACCGCGCAGGCCGAAGCCGTGAAGCGGACCGTCGGCGGGTTGCTGCTGTACACGCCCGTGGTGCACCCCGGCGAGTTCGATGTCGCCATCTCTTACCTGATCCGACGGCTCGAAGAGAACGCGAGCCAGGAGAATTTCATGTCCGCCGTGTTCGAGCTCGACTCGGATCCCGCCCTCTTCGAGCGCGAGAAGCAGCGCTTCCTGGCCTCGCTGGCCGATCTGGATGCGGACCACGCACCGCGCGGTCTCGCGCCCCTGCCGAACCGCATGCAGGATCGGACCAGAGAGTGGGAGGACTCCGAAGCGCAGGAACTCTTCCGGCCGGTTGCCGCGCAGGCAAGCGGGGGTGAACCAGTGGATGCCGGACTCACGGGTGTCGTGCTCGGGCTGAGCCGTGGCGGGGCGGGTGGCGCCGCGCCTGGCCTTCCGAATGTGCCGGGCGCTCCGGACGTGCCGGGCCTTCCGAACGTACTTGGCCCGTTTCAGAACGCTGCGGACACCGACCCGGCGCTGCCGGCCAACCGTGCGTGGGGGCGCCGCATCCTCTCCCAGGTCCCGACGTCGGAGCTGGGCGTCGCGACGGTTGCTGCTGCGCGCATCGACGACCCGGGCATCCTGGACCAGGTGATCCGCACCGTTCAGCGAAGGGGCGCGGAGTGGGGTGCCCTGAGTGGCTTCGACCGTGCGGCGGTCCTCGACCGCGCCGGGCTGGCGCTCGCCGCCAACCGCGATCGCCTGATCGAGGTGATGGCAGCCGAGACCGGCAAGACCATCGCCGAGGCCGACCCGGAGGTGAGCGAGGCGATCGACTTCGCGCACTACTACGCGGCACGGGCGCGTGAGCTCGACGCCGTGCAGGGCGCGACGTTCGTGCCGTCCAAGCTGACCGTGGTCACGCCACCGTGGAACTTCCCGGTCGCGATCCCGGCCGGATCCGTGCTGTCCGCGCTCGCGGCGGGCAGCGGCGTGATCATCAAGCCGGCCCATCAGGCCAAGCGGTCCGGCGCGGTCATGGTCGAGGCGCTGTGGGAGGCCGGCATTCCGCGGGAGCTGCTCGCGCTCGTCGACCTCTCCGAAAACGCTCTCGGCACGCAACTCGTGGCCGATCCGCGGGTCGACCGGGTCATTCTCACGGGTGCATTCGAGACCGCCAAACTGTTCAGGTCGTGGCGCCCCGACCTGCCGCTGCTCGCCGAGACCAGCGGCAAGAACGCCATCATCGTCACGCCGAGCGCCGATTTCGACCTTGCGGTCGCGGATATCGTCAAGAGCGCCTTCGGGCACGCCGGCCAGAAATGCTCCGCCGCGAGCCTCCTCATCCTGGTCGGCAGTGTCGCGAAGTCGGCACGGTTCCGCAACCAGCTCACGGATGCCGTAACCAGCCTTCGTGTCGGCTATCCGACCGACGCAGCAAGCCAGATGGGCCCCATCATCGAGCCGGCGCAAGGCAAGCTGCTGCATGCACTCACCGCGCTGGGCGGCACCGAGGAGTGGCTGGTGCAGCCGCGACAGCTCGACGACACGGGCAGGCTCTGGTCGCCCGGCATCCGCACCGGGGTCGCGCCCGGTTCGTACTTCCACCTGACCGAGTTCTTCGGGCCGGTCCTCGGGATCATGCACGCGCGCACGCTCGAGGAGGCCATCCGGTTCCAGAACGCGATCGAGTATGGGCTGACCGCCGGCCTGCACTCGCTCGACTCTGAGGAACTCGAGGTCTGGATCGACACCGTCGAGGCGGGGAACCTCTACGTCAATCGGGGCATCACGGGCGCGATCGTGCAGCGCCAGCCGTTCGGTGGCTGGAAGCGCTCATCGGTCGGTGCCGGCACCAAGGCCGGCGGACCGAACTATCTCATGGGCCTCGGCACGTGGTTGCCCGACGCGGGCTCGTCGAGCAAAAGCCTGCACCTGCGCGGCCTGGAGCCGTCGGTGACGGAACTTATCGAGTCCGGCCAGTCGTCGATGGACTACGCTGCATTCGACCTCGTGCGCCGGTCCGCGCTGAGCGACGCGATCGCGGCGGCTACCGAGTTCGATCAGGTGAAGGATGTCGCCTCCCTCGGCGTCGAACGCAACCTGTTCCGCTACCGGCCCGTTCCCGTGAGCATCCGCCTCTCCGAGGGCAGCGAACTGGCGTTCCTGCTCCGTATCCTGGCCGCCGGTACGGTCGCACGCTCCCGCTTCGACGTGAGTTCGGCCATCACACTGCCGCGCGGGGTGCACCAGATCCTGCGGGATCGGGAGGTACCCGTGGTGGTCGAATCGGATGCCCAATGGTTGGCGCGCGTCGCATCCGGCCGGCTCGCCGCGCCACGAGTGCGCCTCATCGGCGGGGACGCGGTCGCGCTGGCGAACGCGCTGCGCGGGAATCCGGATGTCGCCGTGTACGCCGGCCCGGTCACCCCGGCCGGTCGCGTCGAGCTGGTGCCCTTCCTGCACGAGCAGGCGATCTCGATCACGGCGCACCGCTTCGGGACGCCGTCCCGCCTCTCCGACGCCGTCGTGCCCGCTGCCGGTTGAGGAGCTCGCTACTCAACCACGACCCGTAGCCTTGGAGCATGACGGTTCCTTCGCTCCCACTCAACAACGGCACCAGCATCCCGCAGATCGGCCTCGGTACCTGGCCGCTCAACGACAAGGACGTCGAGCGTACGATCGTCACGGCGACCGAACTCGGCTATCGGCACGTCGACACCGCAGCGAAGTACGGAAATGAGGCCGGCGTTGGTGCCGGAGTCCGCGCGAGCGGTATCCCGCGCGAGGAGTTCTTCGTCACAACCAAGCTCGACGGTACCTACCAGGGCGACGATCGCGCTGTCGCCGGCCTCGACGGCTCCTTGAAGCGACTCGGCCTCGATTACGTCGACCTGCTGCTCATCCATTGGCCGTTGCCGGCGCGCGACCAGTACGTCTCAACCTGGAAGACGTTCGAACGACTGCTCGCTGCGGGCAAGGCGCGCGCGATCGGCGTCTCCAACTTCAAGCCGGCCCACCTCGAGCGACTACGGACGGAGGCGGATGTCGTGCCCGCCGTCAATCAGATCCAGCTGAATCCGCGTGTGCCCCGCACCGAGCATCGCGAGTACGACGCCACGCACGGGATCGTCACCGAGTCGTGGAGCCCGCTCGGCGCGGGCAACGACCTGCTGGCATCGCCCGTGCTCGCCCGGATCGGCGCGCAGTACGGCAAGACATCCGGCCAGGTCGTGCTTCGATGGCATGTCGAGCATGGGCTCGTCGCGATCCCGAAGTCAGCGACGCATGCTCGCCTGGCCGAGAATCTGGATGTCTTCGACTTCGCGCTCAGCCCCGACGACGTCCTCGCCATCGACGCCCTCTCGGTCGGCGCGGCCCCGGGCGTCGACTCGGACCGCACCGGCCACTAGCGCGGGGCGCGGAGGGCGGCCATCACGATCGCGAGCGCTTCGTCCGGCGTGAGGCCGAGCTGGGCGGCGCGGTCGGCGTACGCGGTTGCGGCCTGTTGCGCATGGCGGTGCGTCGCGTCACCGGTTGCCGCGATGAAGGAACCCCCGCGACCACGCGTCTCGATGACCTCGTCCTGCTCGAGTTCCCGGTAGGCGCGGGCGACCGTGTTCGGCGCGAGGCCCAGTTCGTCGGCCAGGCCGCGAACCGTCGGGAGCTTGGCTCCGGGCACGAGCTCACCCGAACGCACGGCCTCGATGATGTGCATGCGGAGTTGCTCGAACGGCGCGACCGTCGAGTTCGGGTCGATGGCGAACATCATGCGAGTGGCAATTCGATGAGGACTTTCAGTCCGCCGCCGGGTACGTTCGAGAGGTCGATCGTGCCCCCCGCCGAGGCGACGAGCGCCGAGACGATGGCCAGGCCGAGACCGCCGCCGGAGTGTGCGCTGCGCGAGGCATCCGCTCTGGTGAACCGGTCGAGTGCGACCGGGATGAAGTCCTCCGGCATGCCGGGACCGGAGTCGGTGACCGTGAGTCGCACGCGGTCGTCGAGTTCGATGAGTTCGGCGTTGACACTGCCTCCGGGCTCGACGGCGCCGATCGCATTGCTCAGGAGGTTGTCGAGGATGCGCGCGAACTCGGGTGGGGAAAGCGCGGCATGGCCGACCCCGATGAATCCGGTGCGGCGTGAGGCGTAGTCGAAGTCGATGGAGGTGAGGCCGGTCGCGGTGTCGTCGTCACCCGCATCGTCCGAGTCGGAGTCGACGAGCCCGGGGCCGAAGCCGAGACCGTCGACGGGACCGCCGCCATTCGCCCCGCTGTTCGCCGCTTCCGCATCGGCATCAACCAGCAGGCGCGCGCGGTCGATGGCGTCGGTGAGTTCGGTCGTGAGGGCGCGCCAGTCGGAACGACCAGCTCCCGGCGCTGCCTCGATCCTCGAGAGCTCCAGCAGGTTGGTCGCGAGTTGGTTGAGTCGCAGCACGGTCGCGCGCGATGAGCGCACGTCTGAAAGCAGCGCATCCGCGTTGCCTGCATCGAGCTCGGCGAGTTCGAGCTGGCCCTGGAGCACGGCGAGCGGCGTGCGGAGCTCGTGACTGGCATCCGACACCATCTGTTTCTCGCGATCAGCGGATGCGCGCAGCCGGCCGATCAGATCATTGAGCGTCGTCGCCAGGGCGGCCAACTCGTCGCGTGCCGGTCCAACCGGGAGGAGGCCCGTTGACGGTCCTTCCGCGATCGCCTGGGCGCGCCGGCGCATGCGGCCGACCGGGCGCAGCGTCGTACGGGCGAGCAACCACGACGCGAGACCTGAGCCCGCTACGAGCGCGATGGCTCCCGCCACGAGCCCGCCCGTCAGACGGTCGAGGATGAGATTGCCGGCCGTCTCGCTGCGGGCGGTGATCAGAGTGTACGTGCCACTCGGGCCGACGACCTGCTGCGTCAGCACGAGGTACGACGACTGGCCGATGGTCACGTTCCTGGGCTCCGGCTCGAACTTGGCGAGCGTGGTCAGCTTCGCGTTGAGTCCGCGCGGCAGGGTCGATTCCAGCACGATGCCCGCCGGATCGACGACCGCGAGGAGCTGGCCTTCGACCGGTTGGTCGAGTTCGATCGGCTCCTTCTGCAGCGGCGGGAAGAACGGCGCCGCGTCGTTCCTGAGCAGGGTCACCGTCGCGTTGTGCAGAATAGCGGCAACGCCGACCCGCACGACGAGTACGGCGACCACGCCGAACAGGGCGAGTACGATCAGGCTTCCGATCGTGATCCTGGCGGTCATCGAGAGCCGCCGGATTGCTCTCACAGGGCGGGTCCCTTCGCGTTGCGCGCGTCCAGGCGGTAGCCGCGGCCACGCTCCGTGATGATCTGGATGCCCGCATCCGCTGAATCGAGCTTCTTGCGCAGGTAGGAGATGTATTGGTCGATCACATTGGGGCCGATGTGCTCGGGCGAGCCCCAGACCTCCTCGAGAATATCCGCGCGAGAGAGCGTCGTGTCGGGGTTCGTCGCGAGCAGTCGGAGCAGCGTGAACTCGCGGCGGCTGAGCGACACCTCGCGGCCCGAGACGAGGGCGCGATGCTCATGCGAGTCGATCGCGAGGCGGCCGACAGTCACGTGCACGCGCACACCCGTCGGCTCGCGCCGGAGCAGGGCGCGCATGCGTGCCGCGAGTTCCGCGAACGCGAACGGCTTGGTGAGGTAGTCGTCTGCGCCCGAGTCGAGCCCGTGCACACGGTCTTCCACGGCATCGCGCGCGGTCAGTAACAGGATCGGCATGGGGTCGTTCGCCTCACGCAGGCGACGGCAGAGCTCGAAGCCGCTCATGCCGGGGAGCATCACGTCGACCGCGGCGGCCGCGAAGACCGACTGGCGCACGGCGATGAGCGCATCCACGCCGTTGGTGACGACCTCGGTCTCGTAGCCCTCCGACGTCAGGCCACGTTCGAGCAGGCGGCCCATCTCGGCGTCATCCTCTACCACCAGGATCTTCATGGTTGACATATTCCCATGCAATCCTCAACGCGTCGTGAACCCCGCACGTGCGCGACGCTCGGGAGTGCGATCAGCGAACCGCGAGGATGATGAACGACACGACTCCGGCGAGCAGGCAGTAGATCGCGAATGGGGTGAGCGTGCGGGTGCGGAAATACCGGTCCAGGAAGGCGACGGAGATCAGCGCGGCGACGAAGGATGCCGCGCTTCCAGCAAGTACCTGACCGCCGATGCCCGCGCCGAGCGGTCCGAACAGGTCAGGCAGCTTGAGGAGGCCGGCCGCGAAGATGACCGGTGTCGCGAGCAGGAACGAGAACCGCGCAGCCTCGCGGTGGCTCAGGCCGGCTGCCATACCGCTGACCATGGCGACGCCAGAACGGCTGATCCCGGCAGCAAGCGCCAGGATCTGCGTCGACCCAATGAGAACGCCCCGGCCGAACCCCATCTTCGAGATTCGCTCGTCGCTGACGGTGTCGCCGTGCTCGAACTCCGCATTGGCAGCTCGCGCTGCGACGAGGGCAGGTTCGCCTTCCCTCGTGACGGCGCGGCGTCGAAGCCACTCGCCGAAGAAGAGGATCACGCCGTTGAACGCGAGGAATGCGGCCGCGGGCAGCGGTGTACCAAGCAGCGTGCGGAAGATATGTTCGAGCACGAGCCCCGCGATGCCGACCGGGATCGTGGCCAGAATGATGAGCCAGGCGAGACGTTCCGGCCCGGTCTGCACGCGCCGGTAACGGATCGACGTGAAGAACCCGCCGATGATGCGCACCCAGTCGCGCCAGAAGAACACGAGCAGGGCGAGCGCGGTTGCGACGTGCAGGCCGACGATGAAGGCGAGGTAGGGCGACTCGGGCGCCGACACGTTGAGGTCCTTCGCCCATTGTCCGCCGACGAGGGCGGGAATGATCACGGAATGCCCGAGGCTGGAAATGGGGAACAGCTCGGTGATGCCCTGAATGGCACCCATCACGATCGCCTCAAAATAGCTGAGTTGGCTCATCCGGTCGTCTCCTAGGAATTGGTCAAGGAGAATCTAATCGAGTCGCCGGGTTCGACCCGCCGCTATCACGGATGCTGTGAAGACTCTCACCATTGCGCGGCGGTACTTCCGCGATTCACTGGATGCGCACAGTTGGCGGCCCGTAAGTCGTGCGAGCGGTTCAGGCGTGGAGCGTCGATCAGGCGTGGAGCGTCGTTCAGGCGTGGAGCGTCGATCAGGCGTGCGAGCGGTGGATCAGGCGCGAAAGCACGATCGCGCTGCGCGTGTGGTCGACGTTCGACGCGAGGCGCACCTTTTCGAGCGCCGCCTCGAGGCTCGGGATGTCGCGCGAGCGGATGTGCACGATCGCGTCCGCGCTCCCGGTGACCGTGCCGGCGTCCACCACTTCCGGCACGGCGGAGAGGATGCGCAGCAGCTCGTCCGGCGCGACGGTGCCGCGGCAGAACAACTCGACGTACGCTTCCGTGCTCATCCCGTCGACGGCGGGGTCGACCTGGATCGTGAAGCCGCGGATCACGCCGTCGCCCACGAGCCGGTCGACACGACGCTTGACCGCCGAGGCGGAGAGGCCGACGACCGAACCGATATCGCCGTATCCTGCCCGCCCGTTCTGGCGAAGAAGATCGAGGATGCTTCGATCAAGGTTGTCCACAGCGCCATCCTACGCGCCATCTTTGCGCCTGGACGCGCCGTGGCACCAATAGTTTGCGTGACACGCAGCGAATCTTCGGATTGCTGCGCGGCGGAGCTTGGATTGCTGCACGGCGGAGCGCGGACCGACTGCTGCCGTGTCTGCGTCTGTCTGCGCTCTGTCCGCGCCGTGTCTGCGCCCGTGCGTAACATCCGCGCCCGCTCGCGCGGGCGCAGACGCGACGGGCGGGCGCAGAACGGCGGTGGGGCGCCTTCGATGCCCGTGCGCGACGGGTGCGGTGCTTGCGGTCGGGGGTGCGCGACAGGTGCGGTGCTTGCGGTCGGGGGGGGCGACGGGTGCGGTGCTTGCGGTCGGGGTGCGCAACAAGCTTCGGCGCCAGTGATCCTCAGCGCGCAATATGCGCGTCGATCGGCCTCAAGTTGCAAATTCCATGCGCAAATCGACCGGTATGGGCGATATCCGTTGTGTGAGACTAGAAATGCCGCTGGGCTGCGTCCGCGGAGCGATCAGAGGAGACATCCATGTCCATCACACACGAGGGCGAGCGGCCACAGGCCGCTGTGCCGGTGCGTCGTGCGATTGCGCGCTCGGTGCTCATGTGCCGCCCAGAGCACTTCACGGTCGTGTATCGGATCAATCCATGGATGGACCCGCACCTGCCGACCGACACGAGCCTCGCCGTTCGGCAGTGGGAGGTGCTCCACCAGACCTATCGTGACCTGGGGTTCGACGTGCAACTCATCGACCCGATCGACGGATTGCCCGACATGGTCTACGCGGCCAACGGCGGTTTCGTGATCGACAACATCGCGTATGGCGCGAGTTTCACGTATCCGGAGCGTCAGCCGGAGGGTCCGGCGTACATGCATTGGTTCGAGGAGAACGGCTTCGATGTCGTCGTGCCGGAGAACGTCAATGAAGGCGAGGGCGACTTCCTTCTCGTCGGCAACACGATCCTTGCCGGGACCGGTTTCCGCAGCGCGTCGAACAGCCACGAGGAACTCGCAGGAGTCGTCGGCCGGGAGGTCATCACCCTCAACCTCGTCAACCCGAGTTTCTACCACCTCGACACGGCGGTCGCCGTGCTCGATGGCACACCGGGCCAGGAGCACATCGCTTACCTGCCCGCCGCATTCGACGAGCCCAGTCTCGCGATCCTGCGCGAGCGATATCCGGATGCGATCATCGTGACGAACGAGGATGCCGCCGTGCTCGGTCTCAATTCGTTCTCCGACGGGCGCAACGTGGTCATCGCCACGCGCGCGATCGACTTCGAGCGACAACTGCGCGAGAACGGATACACCCCCATCGGCGTCGACCTCTCCGAGCTGCTGCTCGGCGGCGGCGGCGTCAAGTGCTGCACGCTGGAGCTGCGGCGATGATTGCGACCGAGAACCAGGCCGCCGCGATAGCGCTCGAGGAGGAGCACACCGCGCACAACTATCATCCGCTGCCGGTGGTGGTTGCGGCAGGGGACGGCGCCTGGGTGACCGACATCGACGGCCGCCGATACCTCGATTGCCTCGCCGCGTACTCCGCGATCAATTTCGGCCATTCGAATCCGATGCTTCTGGATGCCGCGCGGGCGCAGCTGGACCGCATCACGCTCACCAGCCGCGCCTTTCACAACGACCGGCTTGGCCCGTTCGTCACGGCGCTCGCCGCGCTCGCCGACAAGGACATGGTCCTGCCGATGAACACCGGCGCGGAGGCCGTCGAAACGGCCATCAAGGTGGCGCGCGCGTGGGGCTACCGGGTCAAGGGTGTCGCTGCCGACCAGGCGAACATCATCGTCGCGAGCGGTAACTTCCACGGCCGCACGACCACGATCGTGAGCTTCTCGGATGACGAGAGTGCGCACAACGATTTCGGCCCATTCACGCCGGGATTCCGGATGGTGCCGTACGGCGAAGCCGCCGCGCTCGCCGAAGCCATCGACGCGAACACGGTCGCGGTCCTCATCGAGCCGATCCAGGGTGAGGCCGGCATCATCGTTCCACCCGCCGATTACCTGCCAGCAGTGCGCGAGTTGTGCACGTCGAACCGCGTGATTTTCATTGCGGATGAGATCCAGTCCGGGCTCGGTCGCGTGGGTGCGACCTTCGCCTGCGACCTGGTCGGGGTCGTGCCGGACCTTTATCTGCTGGGGAAGGCGCTCGGCGGCGGCATCGTGCCCGTGTCGGCGGTCGTCGGCAACGACGACATCCTCGGGGTGCTCCGCCCGGGGGAGCACGGATCGACCTTCGGTGGGAATCCGCTCGCGGCCGCGGTTGGTCTCGCGGTCGTCGACTTGCTCGAGACGGGTGAGATGCAGGAACGCGCCCGGCTGCTCGGCAAGCGCCTGCACGCAGGTCTCAACCGCCTGACGGGGCATGGCGTGATCGCTGTCCGCGGCGCGGGGCTGTGGGCGGGTGTCGACATCGATCCGGCCCTCGGATCCGGCCGCGAGGTGTGCGAACTCCTGCTCGAGCGCGGCGTTCTCGTCAAGGACACGCACGGCTCGACGATCCGATTCGCGCCGCCGCTCGTGATCGATCCGGCGGATGTCGACTGGGCCGTCGACCAGCTCGAGGCCGTGCTGCACGAGCTGAGGGCATAAGTCGGCCCGCGCACAGCCCACTCTCGGATGAAACTTTGAGGATTCTCAGCTAGCTTCGGGACGTGTGGGGGTATCTCCACTAATTCGCGGCCTCTAATGGAGGAGGTCCCTCGGGATTTTCGTTTCCATTCGATGTGTTGTGAGGGCGTGCACACCGTGCTCGACAGTAAGTTGTCATCTTCAGGGACCCGGTTGACCGGTCAGGTCGTGCGTTACGACCGCCGCTCGCTCATTACGGCTGGCGCCCTTGGTCTGTTCGCGACGCTTCTGTCGGCCGCTGGTTCGTGGATTCCGTCGTTCTGGGGCGACGAAGCGGCGAGCATCATGTCTGCCCAGCGCCCGTTGTCATCGCTCTTCATGATGACCGGCCACGTGGATGCGGTGCACGGTACGTACTACCTGTTACTGCACTTCTGGATCAACCTCTTCGGTGCCTCGCCGTTCTCGGTGCGCTTCCTCCCCGCGCTGGCCGTCGGCATGGCTGCCGTCGGCGTCTTCGTTCTGGCGCGCCGGCTGGGCGGATACCGGGTGGCCGTGTTCGCCGGGCTGATTTTCGCATTCCTCCCCCGCGTCACCTACATGGGCGAAGAGACCAGGTCATACGCCCTGAGCGCCGCCTGCGCGGTGTGGCTCACCGTTGTGCTGGTCAGGCTGCTCGAGCGCCAGGAGCATCGGATCCTGCCCTGGGCGGGCTATGCGGTGCTGCTTGCCCTTGCGGGATACCTCTTCCTCTTCACCCTGCTCATGCTGGCCGCGCACGCGGTCATCCTGCTCGCTGTCACACGAGACCGCCGGATGCTGCGGACCTGGTTCCTTGCATCCGTAGCCGGGGTCGTTCTGGTCTCGCCGCTCATCTACTGGGCGTACCGCGAACGCAACCAGATTTCCTACCTCGCGGGTAGCGGCGCCACGGCGCCGAATTCGATCCTCGTCGACCAGTGGTTCGGCAACGTCGGCTACGCGATCCTCGCCTGGGCGATGGTCGTGATTGTCCTCGTGCTCGCCTGGGTCGCCTGGCGCCGCCGGCGCTCGGGCGCCGCGGCGAGCCCTCGATCCTCGATGCTCACGCCCCACGCACCAGGCCTGCCGAGCATGTTCATCGTCGCGGCGTCGTTCATGTTCATCCCTCCGGTGCTCCTGCTGCTCGCCAACTTCGCCAGCGCCGTGTACACGGTGCGTTACATGTCGTTCGCAACCCCAGGGGTTGCGCTGCTGCTCGCATTCGCGGTCACGCTGCCCAAGAAACGCTGGATGTCCGTCCTCGCCCTGGTCCTCCTCATTGCGGCAGCCGTGCCCACGTATGTCTTCGAGCGCACTCCGTACTCCAAGAACGCGAGCGACTGGGCGCAGGCCGCGTCGGTCCTGGCTGCTCACGCGAGTCCGGGCGACGCCGTGGTCTTCGACGAGAGCACCCAGCCATCCAAGCGGCTCAGGCTTGCGATGCACACCTACCCATCCGCGTTCAAGGGGCTCACGGATGTGACCCTCAAGGTTCCGTATTACAAGAACACGTGGTGGTGGGACACCTTCTACACGGTGCCCGAGGTGGCCGACCGCTTCACGAAGATCAACACGGTGTGGCTGCTCGAGTACAAATTCCCCGGCAAGCCCGCCGACACCTACGGCATCGCCGACCTGCAGAAGCTCGGCTATACGGTCACGCACTCCTATACGGATGAACGATCGGTCGTCTACGAGCTGTCGAGATAGCCCGGATTAGGATCGCACAATGGAATTACGTCAACTCGAACACTTCGTGACCGTAGCCGAGGAGCGCCATTTCACCCGCGCGGCTGACCTCCTGCAGATCTCGCAGTCCGGGTTGTCTGCGTCGATCCGTGCTCTCGAACAGGAGCTCGGGACGTCGCTCTTCACGCGCAGCACACGGAGGGTCGAGCTGACCACCGCAGGCCAGGCGTTGCTCGCCGACTCCAGGCGCACCCTGGCCAGCGCCATCGCTGCACAGAACGCGGTTGCGGCCGTCCGCGGGTTGGTGCGAGGCCGCCTCACGGTCGGCGCCGAGCCGTGCCTCGGTTCGATCGACATTCCCGCAGAGCTCGCCCGCTTCCGTACGGCCAACCACGGCGTGGAGGTGCGACTGCGATACGCCGGATCGGCCGAGCTCGTCGAGAGCCTCACGAGCGGCAGGGCGGATCTCGCACTCGTGGTCGCGACGGGACCGACACCGCCGGGCGTGCGCCTGCACGTGCTGCACACCCAGAAGCTCGTCGTGTTGTGCCACCCGGAGCATCCGTTTGCAAGCCGCGAGGAGGTCGACCTCGAGTCACTCCGCGGCGAACCCCTCGTCGGATTCCAGCCCGGCTGGGGTGCCCAGATTCTCTCGCGTCGCGCATTCGCGGCGGCCGGAATGGACTACCGCGCCGCGATGGAGGTCAACGATGTCCACCCGCTGCTCGACCTGGTCGGATTCAACCTGGGCGTCGCGATCGTTCCAGAGAGCTTCGCCCTGAAGCGGCCGGACCGCCTGCGCACCATTGCGCTCCCCGCGACGCTGCCGGAGTGGACGGTTGCCGTCGCGGTTGCGGAGGATCCGAGTCCCGCTGCCACCGCATTCCTCGACCAGCTGTTCGAGAAGGTCCCCGCCGACGCGACGGCCGACGCGCCCACTGCCGCCGAGGTGGCTCCCGCGGCTTAGGCGATGCCCTCCGAGCCGGCAGCGGGCGCCAGCACGTGCGCGGTCGGCGGATGCGCGTGGAAGACGAGCGCACCATCCCGTGCTCGGTTGCGCAGGTGGATCGCGTAGCCGACCAGGAGTGTCACGCCGAGGAAGAGCAGGGCGCTCCACTGCAGCCACCAGGTGTGGCCCGTGAGGTCGTAAATCTCCGGACGCGGCCACATCAGGTTGACCACGAAGACGCCCTGGTAAATCACGGCAAGGATGTTGATCGGGATGCCCCAGCGGCCGAGCGAGAACAGCGGCTTGCCGGTCTCGTCCACGCCGGTCTCGACAATGCCGGCGCGGCGCTCCTTGATCCGGTTGATCAGGTACGGAACCGTCACGCCGAGGTAGGCCAGGTACAGCAGGCCGATGCAGAGGCTGGCAAGTGCGGTGAACAGCGCGCTCTGGCCGATGTTCACGAGGAGCACGAGAGCCGCGCCGACGCCGACGACGATCGAGGTGGCGATTGGCGTGCCCGTGCGCGGCGAGACCTTTGAGAGCACCTTGTGGAACGGCAGCGACTTCTCGCGTGCCATCGAGTAGACCATGCGGGACCCGGAGGTCTGCACGGCGAGGGTGCAGACGCAGATGGCGATGGCGACGTCGACGAGGAGGATGGGGCCGGCAATCGGGCCGAGGGCCGCGTTGAGCACCCAGGGCAGGCCCTGGCTGGCGAGCTTGCCGTCGGTCAGACTCGGAGCGGCGAGTAGCGCGGCGAAAATGAGCAGTCCGCCGCCGACGCCGGACACGATGAGCGCGCGAAGGATGGTTCGCGGCGCGGTGCGACGAGGGTTGTGGGTCTCTTCGGAAAGCTCACCCGCCGAATCGAAGCCGACCATCACGTATGCGGCCATGAGTCCGGACGCCAGGAAGGCCCAGATGTACGGCGAGTTGCTGGGAGCGAGGCCCGCGGTGGTGGCCACGACGGCCGGGGAACGCTGCGCGTGGAAGAGCAGGGCGAACACGATGGCGATCACGCCGAGGATCTCGAGCACGACGCCCGTGCTGTTGATGATCGACATCAGTCGCACGCCGATGATGTTGACCGTCGTGGTGGCCGCCAACAGGATGATGCCGAGCACGACGGCGTTGGCCGCACCGGTCGAGGAGGTGGGCGAGGAGTCGGCCGCGGCTCCTCCGACGAGCTGGAATCCGTTCCAGATCACCGGCAGGACGACCTGCAGTGCGATCGCCGCGGTCGCGACGGTCACGATCTGGCCGATGATCATCACCCATCCGGTGAACCATCCGAAGGTCGCGCCGGCCAGGCGGCCGGCCCACTGGAAGATGGCGCCGGAGATCGGCCAGCGCGCGGCGAGGCTCGAGAAGTTGAGGGCAACGAGAAGCTGGCCGGCGAACACCAGCGGCCAGGTCCAGAAGAACGCCGCTCCGCCCAGGCCGAAGCCCAGGAAGAAGAGCTGGAAGACGGTGGTCAGGATCGAGACGAAGGAGAATCCGGCGGCGAAGGAGCCGAACGGACCGACCTTGCGGTGGAGCTCCTGCTTGTAGCCGAAATGAGCGAGGTCGGTGTGCTCGGGCGACGCGGGCGAGGACGGTTCCGTGATGAGTGCTGAGGTGCTCACAGGATCCCCTTTCCTAGGGGGTCAGTCAACAACCTGTCGGGTGATAGGTATGAGACACATGCTGCCGCGTCGAGAACCCCGCGGTGTTTCGGCGGTATGAATTCTCTGTTACATCACTCTCAGCGCCCCAGATAGCTGTCGACGACCGCCTTGCCGTTGTAGATGATCACGTCGTCGTAGGTGTGCACGCCCGGCGTGCCGGCGACCGCCAGCGCTCGTTCGTGCAGCATGAACAGCTGACCGGGAAGCATGGGCAGGGGCGCTTCGCCAGGGTGGCTGAGCGAGCCGAGCGGATGATCCTGCCCCGGCGTCGACGACATCTCGATGTGGCAGCCCATCAGATAGGAGACGGGCGCCGTGCCCATGAAAGCGATGACTCGCTCCAGGGTGGCGAGGTATGCGGGCATGTCGGGGACGTAGAGGCGACCGGGGTAAACCGTGTCTCCGGTGAAGAGGATGCCGGTCCACGGGTCGTAGAAGACGGTCGCGGCTTCCTCGTGGCCCGGGCCGGCGATGACGCTCAGGATCCGCCCGCCCAGGTCGAAGGTCGCCGTCTCGTTCGGCCAGTTCGTGAACCCGAAGAAGCACTGCACGCCCGCGAGGCTCGCCGGAACCACGCTCGTGTTGGGGCGGTCGGCGAATTGCACGTCGCCGGCCGTGTGGTCCCCGTGACTGTGCGAGTGCGCAACGGTGAGCGAGTATGAGGGGTTCGGATGCGTGACGAGCCAGTCAGCGATGATTCCATCGATGGTCTCGCGCAGCGGCCAGGTGTCCACACCGGCGGTCGCACCGGAGTCGATCACGAGTGCGCCCGTGTTCCCGAGCAGCAGGTAGATGAACGGTCCTTCGTAATGGGTCTTGAGGGACTGGCGAAGGACGTAAGTGTGTTCGTCCAGCGCGTGGACCTGCACGAGCGGCTCGGTGGGGCCGGAGCCATCCAGCCATTCGACCGAGAGGTCGACGTCGATGGGCGCACCGGAGAAGAAGTCCACGGAGTGGGAGGTCATGTGTGTCACCTTTGTGTTGATGTTCCAGTTGAGTGTGATGTCTGGGGCCGGCGGCAGCGGCCGACGGGCGCGGGTCAGGTCAGTTTGACGCGGGGATCGACGAGGGCGAGCACGACGTCGACGATGGCCGTGAGGATGACGTAGACGGCGCCGAGCACGAGGCTCACGCCGGCCACCGCTGGGAAGTCCGCTGAGGCGATCGCTGTCGACAGGTACTGGCCGAGTCCGTTCCAGGAGAAGATCTGTTCGACGACCACCAGGCTCGAGAGCATCGCTCCGGAGAGCACGCCCAACATCGACAGCGCGGGGCTCGACGCGTTGCGCAGCGAGTGACGGAACAGGATCGAGCGTTCGGTCTCGGCGAGCGACCTCGCCGTCCGTGCATAGTTGGACGCCATGCCGGAGGAGAGCCCGTCCGCCAGGACGCGGGCGAGGGCCACGCCGATCCCGAGGCTTGCCGCGAGGGCGGGCAGCACAAGGTGCTGGATCGCGTCGAGCGAGTATGCAAGGTTTCCGGTCAGCAGGCCATCCAGGACATAGAAGCCGGTCGGGCCGCCGCCGGACGTATCGGTGATCCGGCCGACCGCGGGGAACCAGTGCAGCTGCTTGAAGAAGAGGAGCAGCATGAGCGTGGCGAGCAGGAACGACGGGGCAGAGGCGAAGCTGAAGAAGACGAAACGGATGACTCCGCTCACCGGCCCCTTCAGCGTGTAGATGCCCGCCAGGATCACGGCGAGGATGATCGCGAAGAACAGCACCCACGCCGCAAGTTCGAGCGTCGCCGGCACCTTGTCGGCCAACTCGACCGCCACGGGCCGACGCGTGCTGTACGACATGCCGAGGTCGCCGTGGAAGAGCCCGCCAAGGTAATCGAAATACTGCACGATGAGCGGCTTGTCGAGCCCGAATTTGATCCGGGTCGCCGCGATCGCCGCCTGGGACGCGTTGGGGCCGAGGTACGCCCGGACCGGGTCGGCGTTGCCGACGCGTTGAAGGACGAACACGAGCACGGAGAGCGAGAAGAGCACGACGACGAGCGAGACAAGGCGTCGAATGATGAACCTGACCATGGCTAGACCCCCCGCGAACGGAGCGCTCCGCGCAGGCCGTCGCCCGTGTAGTTGCACAGGAGCGCGAGGACGCCGACGCAGAGCCCAGGCAGCACCGGGATCCACCACGAACTCAGCAGGTACTGCATCCCGGTCGAGGCCATCAGGCCGAGCTCGGGGGCCGGAGCGGGCGTGCCCAGGCCGATGAAGGAGAGCGCGGAGAGCACGGCGATGACCCCGCCGATGTCGAGGCTCGCCGTGATCGCGACTGTCGGCAGCGTCGCGGGGAGGATGTGCCGGAGCACGAGGGGGATGCCGCGTGAGCCCGACATCCGAGCCGCCTCGACGTGCATGCTGGTCGCCGTGCGGCGCACCTCCCCGCGCGCGATGCGCGCATACAGCGGCCACCAGACGATGGCGATGCCGACGATGCTGCTGGAGAGGCTCGCGCCCAGTGCCGCGGAGATCGCCATCGCGACGATCGGTCCGGGGAAGGCGAGGAAGATATCGGTGATCCGCATCAGGATGGTGTCGAGCCAGCCACCCACGAAACCGGCGATCGTTCCGACGATCAGCCCGAGCGTTGCCGTGCAGGCTGTCGTGACGACCGCGGCGAAGAGGCTCGTGCGCGCGCCGACCATGAGGCGCGTCGCGATGTCCATCCCGAGATTGTCGGTGCCGAGCAGATGCCCCCGCGAGCCGGGCGGCAGGAATTGGTCGCCACTCGGGATGATCGGGCTGTACGGGCTCAGGAGTGGGCCGACGATCGAGAGGATCACCACGAGCGCGAGGGACGTGACCGCGATCGTCTCTCCGATGGAGAACGGCCACCGCAGCCTGGGCAGGCCGATGGGCGCCGCCAGAGGTTTGGTTTCAGGAAAGGACAGCATCGAGAAGCCTTCTTGCATAGTCGCTGGACACGGTGGAACTCACATTCTCGGCTGGCACCGACTCGATGATCTGGCCTTCGCTGATGACCAGGATGCGATCGGAGATGACGCGCGCAGCGGCGAGATCGTGCGTGACGAAGAGCACCGAGATGCCGAGCGCGTGGCGGAGGAGGTTGAGCAGGTTCAGTACTGTGGATGCGATCGACACGTCGAGCGCGCTCGTCGGTTCGTCGCAGAGCAGGATCGTGGGAGGGATGACGATCGCTCGCGCGATCGCGACCCGCTGCCGCTGCCCGCCGGAGAGCTGACTCGGCTTCGAGGTGAGAAGCGCCCGGTCGAGCGACACGCGGTCCATCGCGAGGCCGACCAGCCGGGCGGCATCCTTCGCCGACACCTTCCCGCCGCGCTTGCTGTTGCGCACCCGCTCTGTGAGGAGCTGCTCCACGGTCAGCCACGGCGTGAGGGAAGCCCCGGCATCCTGGAAGATGACCTGCACGGCGTCCGCATCCACGTCGCTGCGCTGAACTGATCCGCCGCTGGCCGATTCGAGCCCGGCGGCGATCCTGAGGATCGTCGACTTGCCGGAGCCGCTCTCGCCGACGAGTGCGACACTCTCGCGCTTCTCGACGCGGAGGGAGACCTCGGAAAGAACGGTCTTGAGCCTGGCGATCCCGCCCCCGGTCGGGTACGACTTCGTGACCGCGGTGAACTCGAGCGCCGCGATGGGCGCGGCGCCCGGCGACGCGCCCGGCGGCACACTCACCTCGCCGACATCCGCTGGCGCGAAGTCCGACCAGAGCAGGGAGCGCGCGTTCCACTCGGCGGTGACGGCGTCGACCGTCGTCGTCGCCGTTTCGGCCCGGCCCTCGTTGAGCGACTCCACCATCGCATTGACGACCGTGGCTTCCGGCAGTCCCACCGGCCGATGGCGGTCGGTGGCCATCGTCAGCCGCGACTCCATCAGGCGGCGTGCGTACTCGCTCTCCGGCGCGCCGAAGACTCTCGCGGAGGTTCCCCGCTCCACGATGCAGCCGTTGCGCATGACCACGACCTCGTCGCACATCGCCTTCGCGACACCCAGGTCGTGCGTCACGAAGACGATGCCGCAGCCGAGCGCCTCCTGTTCCCTGCGGAGGAGCTTGAGGATCTGCGCTTGCACACTGACGTCGAGCGCGGTCGTCGGCTCGTCGGCCACCAGCAGGGCTGGCCGCCGCGCGAGCGCGAGGGCGATCATGACGCGCTGGCGCATCCCGCCGGAGAGCTGGTGCGGGTACGAGCGGAACACCGCGGCGGGGTCGCGGATCTCGACCTCGTCGAGCCAGCGGAGGCTCTCTGCCTTGCTGCCTGCGACGAACGTCAACATACGGCCGATCGTCATGGTCGGGTCGAGCGAGCTCATCGGATCCTGGAAAACCGTCGTCACCGTGCGGCCCCGGATGCCCTCCCACCCGCGTTCGACCACGGGATTGAGCTCCGTGCCCGCGATCGTGAGCGATCCGGTCGCGCTCACGGAGGGGTCTCGCGTCAACAGGCCCTGGATGGCGAGCCCGGTCGTGCTCTTACCCGAACCGGACTCACCAACCACGCCGAGGCATTGCCCGCTCTCGACCGAGAAGGACACGCCGGACACGGCCAAGAGTGCGGGAACCCTGCTTCCGTAGGAGATCGACATCTCCCGCACGTCAAGTACCTGGGGTGTCATGCGTTTGTCCTTTCGCCGCTCAGGCGGTTAGGCCTTGGGCGCCAGCAGCTTGAGGTCCAGCAGGTCGGGAACGACCAGGTTCCAGGCCTTGTCTGCTCCGGTGACCGACTTGTTGAGCACGGCGGTGCCGAGCACGGTTGCGAGCGAATAGAAGTACCCGGATGCGCTCACTTCCTTCGCGACCTGGGAGTAGCCGGCGGGGTCACCGGATACCAGCATCGCGTCGAGTTGCGCTTCCACCCCGGGGATCTCGGTGCCGTAGAGGTCCAGGCCACCCTTCGGCGTGTAGAAGATGCGAGCCCAGGAGTCCGGGTGCGCGGTGTCGGGGTAGCCCGTGAGGATCGCCATGTCCGGTGCCGTCGCAGGATCGGCCATCGACGAGTAGAACGTGCCATTCGGGTAACTGATCGTCTTGGCCGAGATCTTGGCCGTGTTCAGTTCCGCGGCGATGTTCTCCGCGAGCGCCTGGCCCGCGGGACTCTGCGCCATGTAGCCGATCTTCAGCGACGTGCCCGAAAGTGCGCCGGAGGCGAGACCGGACAGCGCGGATGCGCTGTGGGCGATGGTCTGCTGGTCACCCGCGGCGTCGATCATCGTCGGCGGGAAGACCTCCGTGGTCGACTTGCCGGTGCTGCCGAGCGACTTGGACGCGATCGACGGGAAATCCAGCCCGGAGAGGAGGCTGACGCGCGTCGCCTGCGACGTGAAGGCGGCGCTCTTCGGGTTGAGGAAGAGCGTGGGGGTCTGCAGGCTGGGGAACTCGTACGTGTTCAGTGCGCTGTTCGTCTTGTAGCTGGCGAGGGACTGCTTGTCGCCGAAACCGACGATTCCGTCGAGCTGACCCCCCTCGATCTCGAGCTGCACGGTCGAGATGTTGGACACGACGGTGAAGTCGACATTCGTGTACTTCGGTGCGGCGCCCCAGTACTTCGGGTAGGCCTTGAGGCTGTACGACGTTCCCTTCTTGAAGGTGCCGAACTCGTACGCGCCAGTGCCGGCGTCATGCGTGTCGAAGTAGTCGGTGCCGTTGTTCGCCGCGTGGGCCTTGAGCTGTGTCGGGCTCATCATCTTGGGGCCGAACGGTGAGGCGAGGTACGCCAGGAAGGCGCTGTTGGGCTCCTTGAGCGTGATGACGACCTGATGGTCTGTCGGCGCATCAACCGACTTCACTCCCGCGACCATGTACGCGGGGCCCTGGTTCACCGCGGTCCTGCGGTCGAAGGACGCCTTCACCGCCGACGCGTCGAACGGCGTGCCATCGTGGAAGGTCACCCCCTTGCGCAGGTCGAAGGTGAAGACCGTGTTCGTGCTGTCGACCTTCCAGTCGGTCGCGAGCACCGGCTCGAGCTTGGCCGTATTAACACCCGACTGGTACGCGATGAGTCCCTCGTACGCGCCATTGACCAGGGCGAGTTCGGGGGAGGCGTATGCGGTGTCAGGGTCGGGAGCGGGAATGTCGCCGAGGTACGCCAGACGGAGCGTCTTTGAGCCGCTGGTCGAGCCGGTGACCGCTGTGCCGGCACAGCCTGCAAGCGCCACCGTCGTGATGACGGCTGCTCCGATCAGCTTCAGTATTCGGTGTGAGCGGAACATGGCTACTGCTTTCTCTCGGGGGTCCAACGTGGACAGCGGAGTTCAGCAATAATTTCTATCGCCCGCTAGATATATTTCTAGTCGCGGGATGTTCCGTCCTTTTTGCGTGCGTGATAACAACGTGTTACACGATCGGCTCCGGGCCTTCCGAAATGATCATGCGCACGGCCGTCGGGTCGAAACCGTTGCACGGATTGTTGATCTGCGGGCAGTTGGAAACGAGCACGAGCACGTCACGATCGGCCTGGAGCGTGAGCGAGAGGCCCGGCGCCGAGATTCCGTCGACGATGCCGAGCACGCCATCCGGTTCGACCGGCACGTTCATGTACCAGTTGATGTTGCTCACCAGGTCCCGCTTCCCGAGGCCCCAGCGCGCACCCTCCGCGAGGAAGTTCTCGACGCAGGCGTGCTGATGAACGGTGTGGTGGCCGTAGCGCAACGAGTTCGACTCCTTGCTGCACGCACCACCGATCGTGTCGTGCCGCCCGACCTGGTCGTGACGGAGCGTCATGAGCGCGCCGCCCGTGTTCGCCCGGAGCACCGACCCCTCGGTGAGGTAGATGTTGCCCTGCGCCGCGATGGTGTCCGGTGCGCTGTAACGGATGTCGGTGTCGGCCGCGTCGTACACGATGCAGTCGACGGCCTGGTTGCCGTAGAGATCCACGATCGTCAGGAACTGCCCGGCGCGGACGATGCCGGACCAGGGGCCGCGGCGTTCGGCGACGACGTCGCTGACCACGCGGTGATCGGCAACGTATTCGGGCAACCCGGTGTCGGGCAGCGCGAGGTCAGAACGGGTCGTCGTCTCGGTTGGCGCGCTCATCAGAGTCCTCTCAATCGGGTGTAGGCAACGGTGTTCGCGATGGCGCGCTCCGCTTCGGGGCCGGCCGCGGCATCCGTTGACGCTTCGTCGCCCCAGGCGGTCGTGCCCTTCCACGCGCGGATGCGCAGCGGCGTCGACACGTACTCGGCGCGGGGGTCGAGCGGGTGTGGCACGTTGGCGACCAGCAGGATGATGGGCAGCTCGGCGCGCAGTCGAACGGATGCCCCCGGCCCCGCGGATCCGGTGAAGGTCAGGCTGCCGTCCGGCTCGGCGTACAGGCCCTGGAAGAAGCTCACGGTCGGCGGGAGGTCGCGCGGCGTGAGACCGGCCTTCGCGGCGGCGAGGATCAACAGCTCGCGGCCGGCCGGAGTGCCGCCCTGCGGCGAGCCATCGCCGTAGCGTTCGGTGTTGCGCTGGAGATTCGAGGTGCCCGCGAGGGTGTCGTGGTGCGCCGAGGTGTCGGCGACGATGGTCGCCAGTACGCGTCCGCGGTCGGAGAGCAGTTGCTGGCCGGTGGTCAGGTACGCCTGCCACTGCACTTTGATCGTGTCGGCGACGTTGAGGCGCTCATCCGTCTGCGCCGCGTTGAAGAGCGCGACGTGTGCGCAGGCGTCGCCCGCGACATCCGTCAGCTCGATCACGGTGCCGCGCGCGAGTGTCAGCGCCGTGTAGTTGCCTCCGGCGACGGTCTCCGCCCAGAGCTTGTCGCTGTCGGCGATGGCGACGTCGCTGTCGGCGATGGGGGCTGGCCATTCGTCGGCCGCGCTCGGCGGCAGGATGGGCATCGTCTCGATGCGCACCCCGCCCTGGGCCCGCGCGTGCGCCCGCGCGCCCTCCGGATTGTGCGTGGATATTTCCGTCATGGCGCTGTCCTCCCGTGCAGGCGGCCGACTATCTATCGATCGATAGATTAACCCAATGAAACCGCATTCAGGTTTCGTCGAGGTAACGCGTGTGGGACCATGGCCAAGTGATCGACGCACCGAAGAAATCCGACAGGGGCCGTCCTCGCTCGGGCACGAACCCGCGGCCCGACCTGAGCGCCTCGGAGCAGATTCTGGATGCCGCCGCGCATCTCTTCGTCGAACGCGGTTATGCCGCGACATCCACTCGGGCGATCGCCGAGGAGGTCGGCATCCGCCAGGCCTCGCTCTACTATCACTTCCCCAGCAAGGAGCAGATCCTCGAGGTTCTGCTCATGCGCACGGTCGAGCCATCAATGCACGCGGCGACCTACCTCAGCACCGCAGCCGCCGCACCCGCCGTGCGCCTGCACGCGCTGATCGAGTTCGACACGGCCGCCCTGCTCGGTGCCGCCCACAACGTCGGCACGCTGTATTTCCTGCCCGAGGTGCGCAACGAGCGGTTCGCCGCGTTCCGGGCGGAGCGCGCGACCCTGCGCGGGGTCTACGCGGCGCTCATCTCCGAGACGATCACGGACCACCTGCGCGGCGAGCTCGGCGAGACGCTGACCTCGGATGCGGCATCCGCGATCGGATACCTGGTGGACGTTGTCTTCGGCATGGTCGAGAGCGTGATCTCCATTCGCGCGGATCGCCCAAGCGAAGCCGCGGCCGTGCTCGTCGATACCATCGCGCAGAGCTGCCTGCGCGTGCTCGGCCACGACAGCGAGTCGATCCGCGCCATCAGCGCGAGCGCGAGCGAGGTGCTCATCGAGCTGAACCGGGTGTCTCGCCAGGACCAGCCCGGCCAGGACCAGCCCGGCGGCTGAGTCAGGCGGGAACCACCACGACGAGCGTCTCACCCGCACGCACCTGCTGGCCGAGCTCGGTTCGAAGCTGGGCGATGGTGCCATCGATCGGACTCGTGATGTGCGTCTCCATCTTCATGGCCTCGAGCGCGACGAGCTGTTGGCCAGCGGTCACGCGCTGACCCTCCGTGACGGAGACCTTCCAGACGTGCGCGATGAATGGCGCATCGACGAGCACGCCGTCCGCCGGCACCTCGAGCAACTGTTCGAGCGCCGCGGCTGGGACATCCACGGACTCGGCGCGATCGAACTCGCCGGAGGCCTCCCAGGCCAGGCGCTCCTGTTCGAAGGCGACGGCTTGGGTGACTCGGAAGTCCGCGATTGATTCGGCGTTCTCAGCCAGGAACCGCTCGTGCTCGGCGAGCGAGAACGTGCCGTCCTCGATGTCGAAGGTGCCGCGGCCCGCCGCGACATCCGCCCGCAGCTCAAGGAGTTCCTCGGGTGAGACCGGGTACCAGGAGATGCGGTCGAAGAAGTTGAGCAGCCATGGCTTGCGGGGGCCCGACTCGCCGAAGGAGCCGTAGCGGCTCCACACCTGCGTGGTGCGGCCGACGAACTGGTAGCCGCCCGGCCCCTCCATGCCGTAGATGCACAGGTAGGCGCCGCCGATCCCGACCGCGTTCTCCGGGGTCCAGGTGCGCGCTGGGTTGTACTTCGTCGTCACGAGGCGATGACGCGGGTCGAGCGGGGTGGCCACCGGCGCGCCCAGGTACACGTCGCCGAGGCCGAGCACGAGGTATTCGGCGTCGAAAACCGTGCGGTAGACGTCATCAGGGGTTTCCAGGCCGTTGATCCGCCGGATGAATTCGATGTTCCACGGCGTCCATGGCGCGTCGTCGCGCACGCCGTTCATGTACCGCTCGATGGCCTCGCGCGTCGCGGGGTCATCCCACGACAGGGGCAGGCGCACTGTGCGGCTGGGCACGACGAGCGCGGCGGCCGCGGGAATGGTGGCCTCGAAGTCGCGCAGCATGCCGAGGAGGCGGCTCGCGCTCAGCCGGTCGGGATCGAAATGCACCTGCAGCGAGCGGATGCCCGGCGTCAGGTCGAGGATGCCAGCGACCCTGGCCTCCTGGACGCGCAGATACAGCGCGTGCACGCGCGCTCGCAGGCCGAGGTCGAGTACGATCTCGCCGTATTCGACGAGGATGTTGTCGTCTCCGCTGCGGCGGTAGGTGACCGACGGATCGCCATCGACACGCAGGATGACACCGTTGTCGTCGTCGCGCTGACCGCGTCGAACGACCGGGTCTGCGGCGCCCCGGGAGGAGTCGAGCGCGCCGAGCGATGGCGCGGCGGCCGCCGCAATCGGCACGAAGCGCACGGTGTCGCCGGGCTTCAGCTGGCCGAGTTTCCAGCGCTCGGCCGCGACGACGGTCACCGGGCAGACGAAACCGCCGAGACTCGGGCCGTCCGGACCGAGCAGGATCGGAGTGTCACCGGTGAAGTCGACAGCGCCGATCGCGTACGCGTTGTCGTGGATATTGGAGGGGTGCAGGCCGGCCTCGCCGCCGTCCTGCCGCGCCCAGCTGGGCTTGGGCCCGACGAGGCGCACGCCCGTCCGAGCGGAGTTGAAATGCACCTCGTATGCGGCCGAATAGATCACGGCCATGTCGTCGCGCGTGAAGAAGTCGGGGGCGCCGTGCGGCCCTTCGGTCACCGCGAGCTCCCAGTCGTGCACGATCGACGGCCGGCTCGACGCGGGCACCGGTGCGGTCGTCGAGGTGGGACGCTCGGCGACCCGCAGCACGTCGGCGCTGGTCAGGGCGCGTCCGCCGTGGCCGCCGAACTGTCCGAGCGTGAACGTGGAGGCGCTGCCCAGGTACTCGGGCACGTCGAGGCCGCCAGCGAACAGGA
>JAUZGC010000124.1 GCA_030840105.1 Microbacteriaceae bacterium | reverse complement strand
ACGCGGCGTGAAGCAGGAAGTCGTCGCCGTTGCCAACCGGATCCTTCGCGCGACTCTCGTGGCCGTCGCCGCGCTCATTGTCGGAGTCATCCTGCTGATCTTCGATGTCGTCGTCGGGCGCGCCGCGGGACTCATAGCGGCGGCCATCGCGGTCGTCGCCATCATCGTGTGCTGGCTGCTCGTCCCCTTCGGCGCGGGCCGGATCTACGACCGCGGGGAGGGGTCGAAGCGGAGAAGCGAGGAGGGGTCGAAGCGGAGGAGCTGAGTGCCGATTACGCCGCATCCGCTGGATAATCAACCCCCTTTTTGCGTCGTTTCAGCGCGTATACACTGACGAAAAGAAGCCGCAGTCATCCTCCGGTGTCTGTGTCGTTGGACAGAAAGGCAGCACTTCTTATGAATATCCTGCTCATCATCATCGCGATCGTTGCCGTAATCCTTCTCATCACGGGCGGTTTCGTCCAGTCCCTCAACTTCTTACTCTGGGTCGGGCTCGTTCTCGCGATCATCGCTGTCATCGTTTTCTTGACACGAGTCATCACCGGACGTCGAGGCGTCTGAGGCATGCGACGGGCGGCGCGGTCGGCTTCCGACCGCGCCGTCGTTCATGAGTAGGCCTTGCCTGTGAGGAGAACATGAGCACGCGATCGCAAGACCGCACGACAAAGGACACCAAGCGTCCTTCCGCGATCCGACGTTTCTTCGGACTTCTGGGGCCCGGCCTCATCACCGGAGCATCGGATGACGACCCATCCGGCATTGCGACATACGCGCAGGCGGGAGCGTCATTCAACTACGCCATGCTGTGGACGGTTCCACTTTCCCTGCCGATGATGATGGCGGTTCAGGAGATCTGCGACAGGACAGCCACCGCGACAGGTGAAAGCCTCGGCGCTCTCGCGCGTCGGAAATTCGGTCGGGGGATGCGCACCGTGATCGGCGTGCTCCTCGTCGCGCTCATGGTCGCCAACTGCCTGAACCTGGCCGCCGACCTGATGGCCATCGGCCAGGGCATGCAACTCCTGCATGCCGGCCCAGCGGCGTTCTGGAGCGCCATCGCCGGCATTGCCATCGTGATCATCATGATTGCGGGTTCATTCAGCGTCGTGACGAAGATCTTCAAGTGGCTGTGCGTGACATTGTTCGCCTATGTCGCCGTGCTCTTTGTCTCCCACGTGCGCTGGGGCGAGGTGCTCGCCGGGTCGCTGGGAACGCAGTTCACGCTCTCACCCGCCTACCTCGGCCTGGTCGTCGCGGTACTCGGCACCACGATCTCGCCGTACCTCTTCTTCTGGCAGAGCGCTAACCGCATCGAGGAGATGCGCGCTGAAGGAGACGACGATGACCCCCGCCCGCTCAAAGAGCGCCCACACCAGGAAGCGAAGAGGAAGCTCCGGCACGCCCGACTGGACGTCTTCTCCGGGATGTTCTTCTCCGTCCTCGTCATGTTCGCAATCATGACGGCCACCTCTGCGACGCTCGGCGCCCACGGGAAGAGCATCAACTCCGCAGCGGATGCGGCCAAAGCGCTCGAACCGATTGCCGGCCCCGCCGCATCCGCCCTTTTCGCTCTCGGCTTCATCGGCGCAGGCATGCTCGCCGTCCCCATCCTCGCCGCTGCCGGCTCGGCCGGGATCGCCGCCCTCTTCGACAAGAAGTGGGGTCTCGACCGCGGACCGCGCAGCGCGCCCGTCTTCTACGCGCTGATCGGCATCGGAACCATCGCCGGAACGCTCCTGAGCGTGTTCGCAACGAACCCCATTGGCTTGCTTGTCTTCAGCGCCCTGGTCAACGGGATTGCGGCAACACCGTTCCTCATCGTGATCATGCTCATCGCGCGGGACCGCGCGATCATGGGGGAGTATCGCAACGGAAAGCTTGCGGCATTCCTCGGCTGGGGTGTGACCGCCATCATGCTCGTGGCGGGTGTGATCGGCATCTGGCAGGCATTCGCGGGCGGCTGATCGGCACCATCAGATGAGAATAAGTCAACCCCTTCCGCATTGCCGGTCGTCGGAATATTCTCATTCCAATAGGCGAGTGGCTCTGGATGTGGCACCGGGCACTATTGAGAGTGCACCCGACGGTGCGAACCCGGGACCGCTCTCTAGGAGTGCGATTTTCAGACCGGTCCAGTCGCTCTCAGTGAATACGGCTCTCGCGGGGTCGGAGCCCTAGAACTTCGACTCCGCGGGATCCGTTGATCGGGGATGGTTTGTCGGCGAGAAAGAAAAACGCACGTGGCGCGGCTTCGTCGCAGTAACCCTGCTGGCCCCGGGTATCGTCGGGTTTCACACTCCGCACGGGTGTCTTATGTCGATGCCGACGGTCACGCCGTGCGCGACGAGCAGGTTCTCCGGCGGATTCGCGGTCTCGTCATCCCGCCGGCATGGCGCGACGTCTGGATCTCGCCGGACGAACGCGGACACATCCAGGCGGTCGGAACAGACCAGGCCGGCCGGCGCCAGTACATCTACCACCAGGCGTGGCGCGAGCGCCAGGACCAGGCCAAGTTCGATCGCGCGATCGAACTTGCCGCTTCGCTCCCTGCCGCACGCCGCGCGGTCACGAGGGACATCCGCTTGGAGGGGTTCCCCGAGCGGCGGATGCTGGCTGCCGCGTTCAGAATCGTCGACCTCGGCTCGCTCCGCGTGGGCAGCGAGGAATATCTGCATGCGAACGGAAGTCGCGGACTGTCGACCCTGCTCTGCCGCCATGCACGCGTGCGATCGAACGAGACGACCCTCACCTTCCCGGCGAAGAGTGGGCAGAAGTGGACCTCGACGATCGTCGATGACGACCTTGCGGAGCTCGTCGGTGCCGTCACGGCCGCGCGCGGTGAACGGGCGCGCCTGCTTTCATGGCGGGATACCCACTGGCATACCCTGCGCTCGGCGCACATCAACCGGTACATCCGCGAACGCACGAACGGGGACTTCACGGCCAAGGACTTTCGAACGCTGCGCGGAACCGTGATCGCGGCGTTGGCCCTGGCCCGCGAGGACACACACGCCACAGAGACGGGCCGCGCAAAGGCTATTTCTCGCGCCGTCCGGGAGACCGCCGACGCACTCGGAAACACGCCGACCGTCGCCAGGAACAGCTACATCGACCCACGGATCTTTGACAGGTACCGGTCGGGGCAGGTGGTCGACCTGACGAACGGCCACTCCCCGGAGTCCGCCGTGCGACGGCTCCTGACCGACGAGTGATGCGGTTGAGGCCGGCGCGCGAAGGCGCCGACCCCAACCGTATCGACACTAAACCGCTACCGCGACTCGCCCGAGGTGTTCGGGCTGGACGACGGTTCCGGATGCCGCGGCCTCGTAGAAGGCGAGACAGACGGCGAAGTTCTCCCATGCGTCTTCCACGGTGGCCAGCGGAATGCCGTCGCTCGCGATCGCCTTCAGGATCGTGTCGATGCCGACAGCGTCGTCCGACGGCATGGGTCGCTCGGTCCAACCGGCGAACTCGCCCTTGTCCTGGAAGATCGCGATCCGACCGGTTGAGGTGTCGAGGTGCAGGGCGCCTGTAGTACCGACGATGCTGCTGGCGATACGCCATCCCCCGAGAGGCCCGCTCCAGGTGTCTTCGATGGTGGTCATGCTGCCGCCGTCGAAACGGAGAATGGCGTGCCCGTAGTCCTCCATGCCGAGACCCTTGTGCACGAGATTGGCGACCCGACCGCTGACCTCCGCGACTTCCTCGCCGAGCATCCACCGCATCCGGTCGATCTGGTAAAGACTGTGATCCATCCACCCGCCACCGGGGGAGCGTTGCGGGTCAACCCACCAGCCCCCGTCGGTCGCGTCAGGCCAGGACTTGGGCAGTCCACCACTGAGGCTGAATGATGCCGACGTGACCGCGCCGATCCTGCCCTCGGTGACCCACCGGCGCACGAACTGGTTCAGTTCCGAGCCGCGCGACCGCGACTCGCCCGGCAGGAAGACGACGCCGGCCTCGCGGACCGCCGCAACGATCTCGGTCGCTTCGGCGAGGGTGGGAGCGAGCGGCTTCACCGAGATGATGTGCTTGCCGGCGCGCGCAGCGGCGATGACGACCTCGGGGTTCTTGTCGACGCTCACGAAACTGGCGATGACGTCGATCGATTCGTCTGCGATGAGCTCGTGCGCGTTATCCGTGACCGTGGAGCAACCGATTCGTGCGGCCACCTCCCGCGCTCTCGCGACATCGCTGTGCGCGATCCCGACCAGTTCGGTCGCAGGGTTCGCCGCGATTTCCTCGGCAAGCGGGATGGCGGAGTACCAGTGGTCAAGGCCGACGATGCCGAAACGGACTGTTTTTGACATAACTGTTCCTTTGTCTTTCGTTTGTACTGAAGCGAGCAGAGTGATCAGAACGTGGTCGTGAGCTCGACCACGCGACCTTCGCGCGCCGAGGTGACGACGGCGATCATGATCTCCAGGGCGTGCCTGGCGTGTTCGGCGCTGAGGACGGGATCGGCGCCGGAGCGCACACAGTCGACCAGGTGGTCGATGAGGATCGCGCGCTGCAACTTGAGCGACCACTCTTCGTTGGTCTGCGACCAGTTGCGCGGAACGATCCAGCCATCCACCCCGTCTGCTGCATCGGCGCGGTAGACCGCAAGATTCTCGCCGGTCGGGTTGTAGACGCTCATCGCCCCACGTCGGCCGAATACTTCCACCTTCGGGCTGCGCGAGGCATGCACGTTGAAAGTGCCGTCGATGACGGCGAAGGTGGAGTCGCCGAAGTCGAGCATGAAGAGATTGTTGTCCGCAACGGTCACCTCGATTTCCTTTCCGGCATACGGCCCGCCGCGCACCACGCGAGTCGGCTCGGTGATGCCGCTGAAAGCGGTCACCCTCTTGGCCGGCCCAAGCATCCCGGTGATTTCATGGATGCCGTACACGCCCATGTCGAAGAGTGGCCCCGAGCCCGTCTGGTAGAACCAGGTCGGATCGAGCGGCCAGCCATCGGGGCTGCCACCGGGTCCCGCGTGCGAGCTGCGTACCCGGGCAAAGGCCACCTTGCCGATGGTGTCGGCCTGGATCAGCCTTCGCGCCTCGATGTATGGCGCGTGGAGCATGTCCGGTGGGGCGCACACCACGGTCAGGCCTTTGCTGCGGGCAAGCTCGATGATCGCGTTCGCCTCCTCGAGCGTCGTGGCGATCGGCTTCTCGACGACGAGATGTTTGCCCCGCTTGATGATCTCGAGCGACGTCGCGGCGTGCATCGGGATGGGCGTCAGATTGATGACTGCGTCGATCGACGCATCGTCGAGCATGGCCGAAAGCGAGTCATAGACGTGGGGGATCCCGTATTGCGCGGCGGCGCTGTGTGCACGCTCGACGACGACATCCGCAATTGCGACAAGCTCGATCTTGTGGGCGATGTGATGGATGTTCGGGAGGACTCCCTCGGGAATCGTCGCGATGCCCCCGGCGCCGAGAATTCCAATCCGCAGCGGTACGCCCGGGGTCGACTGACGATCATTCATATAAGGTGCCTTTCAATAGAATGAAGATAGGGATCCACTCTCGGGGCGGCCCGGTCCCGGACGATGGTCGAGCACGAGAGGTGACGGCTGTAATGAGGCATTTGATGCGTCCGCCGTCGGCATGGGCCCCCGGAGCGTGACGACTGGAATGCTCAGTCGCCGGGGCCGATGTCTTGTTCAGGATTATTCATTAATGTTCCTAAGTCGTCAAGCAATCCTCAAGCTTGCGGTCGAAACCGAACGCGGGGTCACCCGTGTGGTTCAGTGTTTGGAGATTTCGTGCCCTCTTCCCACCTGAGCGTGAGCAAGCCATCCGCCGCTGTCGCGCCATCGATGCTGCGCACGATGAACCAGCGCTACCTGTTGGACTGGCTCTACACCTACGGCCCGGCTACCCGGCCGCAGTTGGCCAAGGACTCCGGGCTCTCGCAACCGACGGTCTTTGCGACGCTCTCCGACCTCGAGCAAGCCGGCCTCGTACGACCGCTCGGGGAAACGGACAGGTCCAGCGGCAGGCCAGCGCTCATCTACGAGGCGGATCCCTCTGCCCGTGCGGTGGCGGCCATTGACATCGGCCGCGACTGGGTCCGGATCGTCGTCGCCGACCTCGCGGGCACGGAGCTGGGCAAATCGGATGTCCGCAACACGGCACGGAGCGTCGACTCGCTCGTCCGCATCGTGCACAATGCCGTGACCACCATCGCGTCGGGAGCGGGCCTGCACTTGTCCGACATCATCCACACGATCGTGGCGTCACCAGGGCCACGGTTCATGGGTGACGCCTACGCGGCGCAGTTCCGTGGGTGGCAACGTCCCAAGCTGGCAGAGGCTCTGCGAGAGGGCCTCGGGACCTCCTTGACGCTGGAGAACAATGTCAACCTCGCGGCCCTGGGAGAGTTCACCGAAGGGGCAGGAGAGAACCGGTTCAGTCCATTCGTGTACCTGCTCATCGACACGGGTGTCGGTCTCGGTCTCGTCGTCGACGGCCAGCTCTACCGGGGTGCGACCGGTGCCGAGGGCGAGGTCGGGTTCCTGCCTGCGCCCGGCACCGGCACCGGCAGCGACCATTCCCCGGGGACGCCCGGGCGGACACTCGAGGAGCGCCTCGCGGCCCAGGCGGTCGTGGATCATGCGCGAGCAGCCGGCATGACCGGCGCCCTTTCGGTGGAGGCGGTCTTCGAAGCAGCCAGGAAGGGCTCACCGGAGGCACTGGGCGCGGTCGACCTCGAAGCAGACGCGATTGCGTATCTGCTCGCTGGCATCTGCGCGTTCCTCGATCCCGAGGTCATCGTCCTGGGCGGCGAAGTGGGGCACAACCTGGACCTGCTCAAACCCCGGATCCTCGAGCGCCTCGAGGCGACGACACCGTTCACGGCGCGGTTGCTCGCTGGGCGGCTCGGTCAGACGGCGACGACACGCGGTGCGCTGGTGCGGGGAGTCGGCCTAGCACGCGAAGAAGTCTTCACTTCGCGGATCAATTCTCGGTTCGCGTAACGGCACAAACCAGTCGCGCCTGCGCTCGGTCAGAGCTGCATGTGTCGGGCATGTAAACGTTCGCCGGGTGTATTGACAGCCTCAAGAATGTTAATCAATACTCCTAACTAACCCACTTCGGGGGATGCGGCCGGCCGACCGGACTCGGCTTTCCGCGTTCCCGAAGTGGCCTCAATCGGT
>JAUZGC010000117.1 GCA_030840105.1 Microbacteriaceae bacterium | reverse complement strand
GCCGATTGGGCTGCTTTCCGGCGGGGAACAGCAGCGGCTGCGCATCGCGCAGGCCCTGCTCACCAGGCCGGACGTGCTTCTCTGCGACGAGCCGCTGCTCTCGCTCGACCTGGCCAACCAGAAAGCGATCGTGGACCTGATCGATGAGCGCCGCCGGGCAAGCAACACGGCGGTCGTGTTCGTGACCCACGAGATCAACCCGATCCTGCCGGTGGTCGACCGAATTGTTTACATCGTCGACGGCCGTTGGGCCATCGGCACACCCGAGGAAGTAATGACAACCGAGCGGCTCAGCGATCTGTTTCAAACCCGAGTGGAAGTGACACGCGTCGGAGACAAACTCCTTGTGGTCGGGGCGACGGATGCCTCCGCATCCGTCGGACTGCACCCGAACGAGCACCACGCATGATCGCTTACCTGCAGCTGCCGTTTGCGCAGCACGCGCTCATTGCTGCCACCCTCGTGGCCGTCATCTCGGGATTGATCGGACCGTTCGTCGCCTCCCGCGACATGGCGTTCGCCGTCCACGGCACCGCTGAGCTCAGCTTCACCGGGGCAGCGGCCGGACTCCTCATCGCAGGAGATGCCGTCGGGGGTGCGCTCATCGGGTCCCTGTTCGTCGCCACGGCGATCGGGTTGCTCGGCGAGCGACCGCGAGAACGAAACTCGGCGATCGGGGTCATCCTCGCCGCCGGGCTTGGGCTCGGTGTGCTGTTGCTGTCGTTCTACCAGGGGTTCGCGACCGAGGCCACGAACATCCTGTTCGGCCAGATCTTCGGGGTGAGCAACAGCGACATCCTGATTCTCACCATCATTGCCGTGGTCATCCTCGGTGCGATCGTCGTGATCTATCGGCCGCTGCAGTTCTCCTCCATCGATCCGGAGGTCGCGGTCGCACGCGGGGTCAAGACGCGGGCGATCAACTTCGTGTTCGTGTTCATCCTGGCGCTCACGGTCACGGAAGCATCCCAGATCGTCGGGACGCTCCTCGTGCTCAGCCTCGCCATCACACCGGCCGCGGCGGCGCGCCACTTCTCCGCGAACCCCCGGGTGGTGAGTGTGCTCGCGATCGTGTTCTCGCTCATCTCCGCGGATGGCGGACTCCTGGCCAGCCTGGCCGTCAGCCAGGTCAAGGCCAGCGTCTTCATCAGCGGGATCAGCTTCACCATCTACCTGATCGCGCGGCTCACGCGCGTCGCGCGGCCCGCCAGCCGGCGCATTGTGCGGGTTGCCAGTGCCGGTTGAGTGCATGCCGGTTGAGTGCATGCCGGTTGAGTAGCGAGGGACGAGCGTATCGAAACCGCGGTACGGGTTTCGATACGGCCCTGGCGGGCCTACTCAACCAACACAGATGTGCCGGTTGAGTGCGAGGAACGAGCGTATCGAAACCGCGGTACGGGTTTCGATACGGCCCTGGCGGGCCTACTCAACCGCCACTGGCGTCAGCGGATGTCGGCCAGGCACCCCTCCGCGGCGGTCCACGAGAGCATCGCGCATTTGACGCGCATGACGTACTTCGAGACCCCGTGGAACGCGATCGCATCGCCGAGCACATCCTCGTCGGGTTCGCCCGCGCCACGCGAGCGCATCATCTCGCGGAAGACGTCGATCCTGCCCTGCAGCTCGGTCACGGTCAGGCCCGGCGCCAACTCAGACAACACGGATGCCGATGCCTGTGAAATACTGCACCCCGACCCGTGCCAGGCGATCGACGAGATCCGATCCGTGCCGGGGTCGAGCAGTAGCTGAAGCGTGATCTCGTCGCCACACGTGGGGTTGCGTTCGAAGCGCTCCGCGTCGGCGTGGTCGAGCTCGCCGTATCCGCTGCGCTGTTTGGAGTGGTCGAGGATCAGCTGCTGGTAGAGGCCTTCGAGCGCGTCGCCCATCACAGCTCCCCGAAGTACGGGCGCACGCCGGCAACAGCCGCCAGGAATCGGTCGACCTCCGCCTCGGTCGTGTACAGGTAGGTGCTTGCCCGCGTGGTCGCCGTCAGGCCGAGCCGTCGATGCAGCGGTTGCGCGCAGTGGTGACCGACGCGCACCGCGATGCCCTGCGCATCCAGAAACTGGCCCACGTCGTGAGCGTGCACGCCGGCCACGTCGAAGCTGACGAGCCCGGCCCGCGGTACGCCCAATTCCGGACCCACCACGTGGATGCCCGGAATCTCGGCGAGGCCCGCCAGCATCCGCTGTGCCAGGGTGTCTTCGTGGGCGGCGATGCGGTCCATGCCGACGAGCTCCAGATAGCGGATCGCCTCGGCGAGCGCGACGGCCTGCGAGACAGGCTGCGTGCCGGCCTCGAAGCGCTGGGGCGCCGGGAGAAATTCGGCGCCCTCCATGGTGACGGTGGTGATCATCGACCCACCCGTGCGGAACGGCGGCAACGCGTTGAGCAGTTCGGCGCGGCCGTACAGCACGCCGATTCCGGTGGGCCCGAGCATCTTGTGCCCGGAGAACGCGGCGAAGTCCACGTCGAGTGCGGCCAGATCGAGGCGGCGATGCGGGGCCGCCTGGCACGCGTCGAGCACGACCAGCGCGCCGCGAGCATGCGCGAGCGCCACGATCTCGGCGACCGGCGCGACGAACCCGGTCACGTTGGAGACGTGCGCGAACGCCACGATGCGGGTGCGCTCGGTGATGACGGATGCGGCGTCGGCGACCTCGTAGGTGCCGCGATCGTTAACAGCGATGTATCGGAGCCGTGCTCCCGTGACGGCGGCAAGCTCCTGCCAGGGGATGAGGTTGGCGTGATGTTCGGCCTCGGTCACGACGATCTCGTCGCCGGGTGCGAGGGCGAACACGCGTGCCGCCGCTCCCCCTCGGCCGTGCGTGGCATTCGCGATGCCGTACGCGACGAGGTTGAGGGCGTCGGTGGCGTTGGACGTCCAGACGATCTCATCCGGATCCGCGCCCACGAAAGCGGCGACCGTCGCCCGCGCGTCTTCGTACGCCTCCGTCGCCAGTCCCGCGAGGGTGTGCGCGCCGCGATGCACGGCGGCATTGCTGTTCTCGAGGAAGTCGCGTTCGGCGTCGAGCACCGAGCGGGGGCGCTGTGCCGTCGCGCCGGAGTCCAGGTACGCGAGCGGCTCACCGTTGACGATCGCGTCGAGACCCGGAAAATCGCGCCGGATGAGCTCGACCTCGCGGTCGGTCAGCTCGGTCTCGCGGTCGGCTGGCGATTCAGTGAGAGTGTCAGACGGGGTTCCAGCGGATGATCCGGAAGAGTGCGGGGGCATAACGGCCTTTCGTTGCAGTCGCGGATCTGCATCCATTCGACTACAACCATTTTCCAGTGTTTTGGATGTCGCAACG
>JAUZGC010000079.1 GCA_030840105.1 Microbacteriaceae bacterium | reverse complement strand
GCTACGAATTTCGTATCGCAGGGCTTCCGCACGACGGTTGTCTTCGGTGCTCCGGACCCAGATCGATCGGAATCGGGTAACGAGTCCGACGTAGATGTAGTTGTGGTCGCCCTCAAGACACGCACCGCTCCGGTTGAGCAGGCTGTCGACGAGAGCCTTCGGTCGCTGCGCTATCTCAATTCGATCGGGGCCCAACGCATTTACGTGAAGTACTGCTCGACTTTTGACTCGACTCCAGCGGGCAACATTGGTCCGGTCGTCGACGCCGTGATGGCCGAACTCGGTGAGGACATCACGGTGGTTGTGCCATCCTTCCCGCAGGCGGCACGTACGGTCTATCAAGGGCACCTTTTCGTTGGCAGTGACCTGCTCAGCGAGAGCTCGATGCGCAATCATCCACTCACGCCGATGACCGACTCGAGCGTTCCGCGCTTGCTCTCGGCGCAGACGGTCAACCAGGTGGGGCTGGTCCCGCTCGACGTCGTGCGGTCGGGGGTCGATGCCCTGAGCGATCGAGTTGTACCAGGCGAAGAGCGCACGCTCCTCGTCGTCGACGCCATTACCGAGCAGGACCTCGCCACGATCGCCGAGGCGACGCGCGGTCTTCGGGTGGTCACGGGCGGCTCCGGACTCGCGATGGGCTTCACACACGACGCGGGTTCCGCCGACTCGGGTTCCACCGACGGGGTTTCCGCCGGTTCGAGGCACGACGCCAGGGACATCCCGATCAACGACGGATATCGTGCCACCCTTTGCGGGAGCGCGTCCCAAGCGACTCGTGCCCAGGTGGCTCACGCAAAGCAGAGCGTTCCGTGGCGCAAGCTCGATCTCCCTGCGCTGCGGTCCGACTTCGATTCGGAGATTGCATCGTTGATCGATTGGGCGGCCGGCGTCTATGAGGAGCGAGCGGATGCAACGCCCCTCTTCTACTCCGTCGACTCCCTCGCCGACACGCAGAATGTTCCGGCGGGCACGAGCGAGCTTGTGGAGCAATCCCTTGCAGCGATTGCCGCCGGACTTGTGAGGCTCGGTGCACGTCAGCTCATCGTCGCGGGCGGGGAGACGTCGGGTCGCGTTGTGTCGGAACTCGGCATCGACCGCATCACGATTGGCACTGCGATTGCTCCTGGGGTGGCGTGGAGCGCAGGCAGCACGGCCGATGGCGTTCCTGTGAATGTGGCCCTCAAGTCGGGCAACTTCGGGGCGGAGGACATGTTCACTTCGGCCTGGGCGGTACTCGCATGACCAGCGTCGATGACCTCGTCGCGGCGGGACGACGACTCGCCGGCCTCGGGCTTAGCCCGGGGTCATCCGGCAACATCAGCGTTCGTGTCGGTGACACAATCGTGATGTCCCCGACCGGCAGCGATCTTGCTGCACTGGACGCCGCGCAGCTATCGGTGCTCGACTTCGAGGGCAATCTGCTCAGCGGGCCGAAGGCGTCGAAGGAGTATCCGTTTCACCGCGCCATGTACCGGCGCAGCGAGGACACCGGCGCGATTGTGCACCTGCACTCGACTAATGCGGTTGGGGTGTCGTGCCTCGAGCCGTGGAGCACGATGAGTGCGATCCCGCCGATCACGCCGTACTTCGTGATGCGCGTGGGACAGACTCCGCTCATCCCATATGCGGCGCCGGGTGATTCGTCCCAGGCGGGGATCATTGAGAATCTCGATTTCCCGTTCGGTGCGGTTCTCCTGCAGAACCACGGTTCGATCACGTCGGGTGCAACGATGGCTACCGCGGTCGAAGCTGCGATCGAATTGGAAGAGGCGTGCAAGCTCGTTCTACTGCTCGGGGAGAAGCCCGCGCGGTACTTGAGCAGCCAGGAAGCCCTCACTCTCGCATCCACGTACGCCTCCTCGTGGACGGCGACTGGCGAGGGGACGCACTAGGCGCACGCGCTTAGTAGGCGCGCTCCCCTAGTAGGCGTGCTCATTCACTGGGCGCACTCCTTGGTGGGCGTGCTTCTTATTAGCGCGTCCTTTCGACAACCAGGGTGAGTAACGGGGCTTGAACCCGCCACCTCAAAAGCCGTGCGATCACGCTCCGGGGTCTGACCGTTCGACGATGATTCGCGCGTCAATGTGGTCGTTGGGTACCGAGGTGTCCCCACTGTCGTCCGGGCCTCCGGTGCCGGGCAGCTGTTCCACGCCTGCGTCATCGATATCGTCCGCGTGAGCCGTCGACTGGTCACGCTGAAGCCGCTCGGTCTCGCGCTCACTGCCTGGGCTGTATGCGCGGTCTTTTCGAGTCCGTTCCGCATCGGTGGTGGCTTCGTTCAGGTCGCCGGCTTCGTGGTCCTCCCGCGCCTTGTCATTTGTCATGTCGCGGACGCTACGCGCCGATCCCGAGGCGGTCAACCGGCGGGTCTCGGGCGGAGGTCAGTCGCGCGGTGCAGGAATCTCGTTCGCTACAACCGGCAACGGCGATGAGCGGGCGACAACGGCGATGAGCGGGCGGAGTTCTCCCTTGCGTGGTCATCCGGTTTGCAGCCAGGGTGGGAGTTTTGTGGGCATGGGTCTGGGTTTGCGTGTGGGTCGATCGTGCAGACAAGGCGACCCCTGCGCACCCGCCCCACGCAGACCATGCGCGGCCCGCGCGAGAGCGCCCCGCGCCTCGGCCAGATAGTGCATCGTCTGCGTCATGACACCAGTGAATCAGGGACAACCGACATTCATAAACCCACCCTGACCAGCAAATTAATCCGTGGACAAGTTCCCGAGGTGACGCCCTGTGGAGGGGGCGCGCGCAGGCGACGTGCCGCGGAGAGGCGCATCGTCGTACGGTGCGCTGTGCAGGCGGCGTGCCGTAAGGAGTCGCCTCGTGGAGCGGCGCCCCTGCAAGAAATCCCCGGTGCGGCGTCTCCCCGGTGCGGCGTCCCTCGGCACGGCGTCCCGATGCAGTCCAAGGCCTACTTCTTGGCGGCGGCCTTCGCTGCCCGCTTGAACTCGCGCACCTTGGTGAGCGAGCCGAGGTCGACGATGTCGGCGACCGAGCGGCACGAGCCTTCGGTTCCATAGTCGCCGGCAGCTTCACGCCATCCGTCCGCCGTCACGCCATACTGCTTGCCGAGTAGCGCGAGGAAGATCTTCGCCTTCTGCTCGCCAAACCCTGGCAAAGCCTTCAGCCGGGCGAGGACCTCGGCACCTGTCGGGTTGTCACGCATCCAGATAGCGGATGCGTCGCCGCCCCAGTTCTCGACGAGTGCCGCACAGAGCTGCTGCACGCGGCCGGCCATGGAGCCGGGAAAGCGGTGGACCGCCGGTGTCGTGCGGAACACGTCGACGAACGCCTCGGCATCGTAATCAGCGATCGTTGCGGCATCCAGCCGACCGATCCGCTCACGAATCTTTGCCGGCCCCGCGAACGCGGTCTCCATTGCGATCTGCTGGTCGAGCAGCATTCCGATCAGCAGCGCGAGCGGATCGGCAGAAAGCAGCGAGTCGGCCTCGGGGTCGCCGGTGATGTGAAGTTCGACAGTCATGGGTCAATCGTCCCATTGCGGCGGGCAAAGTGTGGAGAAGAATGTCACCTACGTCGATCAGACTGACGCGTGGCTGCGCGAGGCGGCCAGTGCTCCCGAACCTGTCACCGGCTCGGAGAAGAGGTAGGCAATCCTGTCGATGCTGCGTTGTCCCACTGCACTGTTCGCGATAACAGCGAGTGCGACGATCACGCACGCGAACCCGACGAGGGTCCACCAGACCGGATGCGTGGCCTCCGCAAATCCGGAACCCACGTTTGCAACTCTGCCAACCCCGGTGAGAGTCCCCGCGAGCGCGACACCCAGCGATACACCGACCTGGCGACTCGTCGAAGCGATCGCCGCCGCCGACCCGACCTGGGCACCCGGCATTCCCGACACCGCCGTGTTGGTGATCGGTGCGTTCACGAGACCGAGACCGATGCCGAACACTCCGAACGCGCAAAGAAGGAAGACTGTGGGCGTGTTGGCGGTAATCGTCGCGAGGAGTCCGGCACCCACCGCCAGCGCGACCCCAGAGAGCGCGAGCGGCAGGCGGGTGCCAACGGAGGCGACAAGTCGACCCGATAGCGGTGCGCAAATCAACTGCGCGACAGCAGGCGGAAGCGTGAGCAGCCCCGCCGCGAACGGAGTCAATCCGCGCACCTCCTGAAGGTAGAGCGCGACCAGAAAGAGGAATGCGCCATTACTTGCAAATGCCAGGATCGCTGTCAGCACGGCAGATGAGAACGGCACGCTGCGAAAGAACCGCACATCCACGAGCGGCTCGCGCCGTTGCCGCTCGTACAGCAGAAGTCCGATCAGCGAGAGCAGCGTTACAGCGAACAGCGAGATCGTCGCAACGGATGACCAGCCGAGACCGGGGCCCTCGATCAGGCCGCCGACGAGCGACGCGAAGAGGAAAATGACGAGCACCTGGCCGGCGGGATCGAAACGGCGCACTCGGGGTGACTTCGACTCTGGGACAAACAGCGCGGTGAGGACGATGGCCGCCAGCGCAATCGGGACATTGACCCAGAAGATCGCTCGCCAGCCGATCGAGTCGGTGAGAGCGCCGCCAACCAAAGGACCGAGTCCCAGCGACACTCCAACGACGGCCCCCCAGAACCCAACGGCACGCGCGCGCTGTTTCCGATCGGTGAACGTCGCCGTGATGATCGACATCGCCACGGGATTCAGCATGGATCCACCCACCGCTTGAATCATCCGGAACACGACGAGCCAGCCGACCGACGGTGCCACACTGCAAAGGAGGGAGCCGATTCCGAAAAGTGTGAGGCCCAGCTGGAAGGTCCGTCTGCGCCCGATCCGATCGGCGGTGGATCCGGACAGCATGAGGAGACTGGCCAGAACGAGCGTGTAGGCATCGATCGTCCACTGCAGCCCCGAGATCGTCGAGTGTAGCTCCCTGCCGATCGACGGGAGCGCGACATTCACGATGGTGGCATCCATCGAGACGATGAGCAGGCTCAGGCAGCAGATGGCCAGAATGAGGTATTTATGCGTGTAGCGGAGGGCAAGCGTAGACACTGCGTTATCGTAGTCGCCGGATCCGAGTGCCGGCTGGACCGGACGGGTGAGCCTGGTCAGGCGCGGCGTGACCGGGCTATTCGCTCCCCCGATTGCGACGGCGGATGAGCCGCGGAGCTCGCCCGCCGAGGAAGGATTCGCCGGGATTCACGATGAAGCCCTGACGAAGCGCCTCACGCCCGATCAGCATCCGGAAGCCCATCTGGTCGCGGTTGCTCAGAGTCGTTTCGGCCGTTACCGTCCGCCCGAACAGCTCGACGTCCAGGAGCACCACGATGCGCTCTTCGCTGTGGCCAGAGGAACTGCGTACCGATCGACGATCGTGCACCGGGCACTCGACGACGACAACGTCATCCTCGGACCTCTGCCACGGTCGCACACTGAAGCGCACGCGGTCGCCGCCGGCCAGTTCCTCCATGTCGAAGGCGTGCAGCGCCGAACTGCGCGCTCCCGTGTCGAGTTTCGCCTTGATCCACGGCACGCCGACGCCGGGCAGGCTCACCCATTCGCGCCAGCCGACGATGGTGCTTGAATGGAAGTCGTCTATCACTCGACCATCTTTGCAGGGACCCCACGTTGAAACTGGCCATTCTTTCGCGCGCCCCGCAGGCGTATTCGACACAACGGTTACGCGCGGCAGCGCAGCAGCGCGGCCATCAGGTGAAGGTGCTGAATACCCTCCGCTTCGCGATTGACCTGTCGGGTTCCGATCCCGATCTTCAATACCGTGGCCGTCTGCTCTCGGACTATGACGCGGTCCTCCCCCGGATCGGGAACTCGGTCACCTACTTCGGCACCGCTGTCGTGCGTCAATTCGAGCAGATGGATGTCTACACGCCCAACACCGCGAATGGCATCACGAACGCGCGAGACAAGCTGCGGGCCACCCAGATCCTGTCTAGGCACAACATCGGAATGCCGGCGACAGCGTTCGTGCACAGCCGCGCGGACGTGCGCCTGGCGATCGAACGCGTGGGCGGCGCTCCGGTCGTGATCAAACTCCTCGAGGGGACTCAGGGCATCGGCGTCATCCTCGCCCCCGAGGTCAAGATCGCCGAGGCGATCATCGAGACGCTGCACTCGACGAAACAGAACGTGCTCATCCAGAGCTTCATCTCCGAGAGTCGTGGCCGCGACATCCGCGCCCTCGTCGTCGGAGACCGCGTAGTCGCTGCGATGCGACGGATGGCGAGTGGCGACGAATTCCGCTCGAACCTGCATCGAGGTGGCACCGTTGAGGCCGTCGAGCTGACACCGGAGTACGAACAGGCCGCCGTGCGCTCGGCGCAGATCATGGGACTGCGGGTCGCGGGGGTCGACATGCTCGAAGGCAGGGATGGGCCTCTTGTCATGGAGGTCAACTCCTCGCCTGGCCTGGAGGGCATCGAGCGGGCGACCGGTCTCGACGTGGCCGGCGCGATCATCGACTTCATCAACAACCAGGTCGCATTCCCGGAGATCGACGTGCGCCAGCGTTTGAGCGTCTCGACCGGCTACGGTGTCGCCGAACTTCTCGTGCACGCCAATGCGGACCTGGTCGGCAAGCGGGTGCGGGACTCGGGGCTCGGCGATCGCGACATCACTGTGCTCACCCTTCACCGGGGCAGCACGGTCATCCCGAACCCGAGAGGCGCTGTCGAGCTGGAAGCCGGCGACAGGCTCCTCTGCTTCGGCAAGCTCGAGGAGATGCGCTCGATGATCCCAGAGCGGCGCCGGCGGCGGACGAAGGTGCGGAAACTCCCGAAGGAACCCATCCCCGAGGCGTGACGCACGTCCGTTAGACCTCCATCAGCAGGTCATGCACGCTGAACGATGATTCTGCGTTGTCACCCCAACGGATGATGACCGTACGGTTACCCCCGCTATCGCCGGCGAGGCGGACGGTCGGCGCAGTCGGGAGGTCGCGGCCGAGGCCGACTGCTACAGCAAGGACGGCGTCGCCACCGACTGCTGAAACGACGAGTTCCGGGACCGCTGTGTATGCGCCCAGCGGCGAAACGTGAGAGTCGCGCGTCACCGACGCTCGGTAATCCCCCACACCTGCGACAGGAACCAATCGGGAGTGGAGGCCATCGACCACCACCGAGATCGCCCCGTTCTCCTCGATGACCTGGTCGACGGACGACAACGACGAGGCGAGGGGCCAACCGCTGACCGCGACTGTCGCAGACCTGGTGGAGTCTTCGAATCGCATCATCCGCACCTCCCACGGACCTCTCACTGCGGATGCTGTCACCATGGCCGGCGCGTCGGTTGAAGAGCCTTCTCTGCCCGCACCGTAGTCCGGGCCGGGCGTCGCGGATACGCGGACCCAGTGCGGGGTGCTCGTCGTCACACCGGAGATGCACGTGTCCGACCGACTCAGCACGTTCCGGTGGAAACCAGTCCGGTGGGTGAGCTCACCGTCATCGTTCACGACAGCGATGGACGAATCGAGGGGCCGCATCAACGCCTGACCAGTGAGAGGAGGGATCGTCGCCGTCGAATAACCGAATCGCGCGTAGGACGGCGACTCGGTGGAGCGCGAACCTTCGTGCGCGTGATCGGTGCCGTGGTTGCTGATTCGAACGATCCCGTCACGCTGTGTCCCGCTGACGAGCCAGCCTGGCGCGTCCATCGTGCGAAGGAAATCGGCAGTCTCGACAGGGAGTGGCCTCTCGACTGCGGTCCATGCCGGATGGTCGGCGGGCAGAGCCAGTCCGAGCATCCCCTTGGCCGCCCAATAGGGTGAACCGGAACCCGAGTATGACTGGGCCATGTCTGGCCACTCATCGAACAAGCCGACGGTCAGCAGGCCGTCAGGCCCGGGGGCGCCACGTTCAATGAACGCCTTGACGATACCGCTCGCACCTCGTCGAATCATCCCGAGGTCCTGGCGGGTAGCACCCGTCGCCGCTCCCATCCAGAGCGGCGCGGCCGCCGCGAATCGGTAAATCAGGCTGCGCCCTTGCAACACGGGCATGCCGTCGGCGCCGATAAGGTGCACGTAATCGTCAAGGTACGTCTCCAATCGTTGACGCCAGGTTTCGGTAAAGCGACCTGAACCGAAGTCCTCAGCACCCGACTGGTCCGCCCACAGCAGCGGGTAGAAGTGCATTGCCCATCCGTTGTAGTAGTCGAAAGCGCGTTCCGGGCCGTCGGCGTACCAGCCACCTTCGCGGGCGAGGGACTCGTGGAGGGCTAGCCCCTTCTCCACGTCGTTGGCGCTGAACGGTCCGTCCACGGATGCGAGGAAAGTCTCAACCACGATCTGGAACCATACCCAGTTGTTCCGCGGGTAGTCCTCCCCGATCACAGTCGCGAGCCATGCTACGACGTTCGACTGCTCCTGCGGAGTAAGGGTATTCCAGAGCCACTGCCTCGTCATATCCAGGATGAGGGCGATCGACGCTGCTTCAACCTTGGCTTGACCGATCTCGTCGGGTCGAGGCCAGCGCTCCGGTGACTGCGGGTCCGTTCCTTCGACGAGCCCCTGTCGATACCAGTCCATAAATCCGTGCGGATCCCGGCCGTCCTCGCCGCGGATGCGAAACCCTGCAAGAAGGAAGGACCGTGCGAAGCCTTCGAGGCCGTCACTATCCCGGCCGTAAACGCTTGTCCGTCCGGGCAGCAGTACACGGGCGCGTCCTGTTGAGAAGCGCGGCCGAAGGGATAGCAGGAGGTGGTCAGCGACTGCAGCCCAATGCTCGCGAGTCCACCCGGTGAGAGGCGACAGTTGGCGGTCTTCTGGCGGGAGGTTCAGGGAACGTGTCATGCGATCATCCTCATTGAGTCGGGCTGTTCGACAAGCGTAATTCGACCAATGATGGGAGACCCGCGGGTTAGACGTAATCCCCGAGGTCGCTCTCATTCGCGGATCCATTTCCAGCGGCCCCGCAGGTCGCCCACACCGCGACCTTCTCAGCCGCGTCCGCTGAAAACAGCCGCAAGCGCCCCCGAATCGACCTCCGAGCTTGTACAGTTTGGACACTCGAACGATCTGATCGACCAACCTTCGGCCGATGACGGCCAGAGAGGCTCCGTCATGACAGAAACCGCTCCAATCAACCAGTACGCCTGGGTGCGTGCGCTCCTGCCCCGCATCGTGATCGGTGCGCTGATCGCGGCGGCCATCGTCGGCGTCTACTCCGTCATCGTCGGCGATTTCGGGCCTTTTTCCCAACATCTGCTCGGAACGATCGCGCTGTTCGTCTTCTTCGCGTTCACCAGCTGGTACGACGCGGATGTCTCCGCTCGCCGAGCTCCCTGGTTCGGTGCCGTGAGCGTCGTTAGCTCCGCATATCTCCTCTTCGCTGGGCTTGTGAAGATCTGGGTCCCGACGGCTCCTGAGTCCGGGACCAGTTTGTGGGGTTCATGGGGCTTCGGGGCGTGGATCGCTCTCGTGGTCGTCACGCGCGCCGGCCTCCTCCACATTCACCTCGTCCTGAATACCCAGCGTCGTTTCACCGGGCCGATCATGAGCAAGGTGACGGTGGCGACTCTTGTTCTTGTCGGCCTGCTGACCCTGGGGCTGTCTTTGCCATTGTTGTTCGTTGATGCCACATTCAGCGAGACCTACTGGCGCACCGTCGGGGTCATTGCCATCCTCGATGTACTCGGCACCATCCTCATCCCGCTCACGTACACGCTGTTCGGGCCGAAAGAGGTCCGCCCACGCACTGCGACGCCCACCGTCGTGCTACCGCAACCGCCGGTCACGCCGCCTCCCGTCGCGCCTGCTCCATTCCAGGCGGATCCATTCCCGCCGGCCCCGCCGGCCGCATACAGCGCGGCGCTCCCAGCCGCGTCCGCATATCCGAAGCTCACCTTCGATGGCGGCCTCCGCTTGGAATGGCCCCGGTACATCAGTGGGCAGCCGCTGCCCGCGAACGCTGATGGCACCCCCGACTTCACTGGCGTCATCGGCTACAACGGTCGCTAGCGACGGCCTCGCCGACATGAGCAGGACGGGGTGGGGCCCGACCTGACGTCGAGCCCCCACCCCATGTTCCCTACCGGCTGGGCGCTTACTGACCCGAGATGACCGCCGACTGGATCTGGTCGGCGATCGTCTGAATCGATGCACCGTAGCCACCGCTCAGCGCTGTCGCGACGATGTTCTGCACGTCAACGGTCTGTGCGGATGCCGGCGCCTTCGCGAGCGTCGTGAGGTCGGCCTGCAGCGCGCTGGGCAACAGCGCGAACAGCTCCGCGTCGCCGGTGACCGTCGCTGCGATCTTCGCACCCTGTGCGCCGATGCCCTTGACGTCCTTGACGTCGCGAACGACCTCGCCGACGATCGACTTCACCGAGTCGCGCCCGTGCACGTCACGAAGCTGCATGAAGAGGCCCTGCACGGTGGAGCCGTAGTCGCCGGCCAGAGCCGTCGAGACGATCTTCTGCAGGTCGGCGGTTCGTTGCCCGACGGAGGCGTTCGCAAGGGTGGTCACATCGCTTTGCAGATTGGTCGGCAGCAGCGACAGTAGAGCCGCATCGCTGACCAACTTCTTCGCGAGCGTCTGAGCCTTGGCACCATTGAGGTGGCCGGAGAACACGCCGTTTGTAAGGTCGCTCGTGATGGTGCCGAGCGACAGCCCCGTGCTACCGAGAAGATTCAGGTTCAGCCCAAGGGGACTGGCTGACGCGGTCCCCGAAGCCGAACCGAAAGCCGACGGCGTCGGTTCCGGTGTAGCCGCGAAGGCACCTTGGGCTCCGATTCCCACAAGCGCTGTGGCGGTGAGCACGGATGCTGCCCCGATCGCGAAACGCCTGGAAGCCGAAGCCGTGTACTTCTCGGAGGTGTTCTTCCTGTTGTTCACTAGTGATCCTTTCCGTTGCCCGCAACCCACCAGACGCGGATGCCGGGCTGTGTCGCCGCGGGCATTCCGAAACTGTAGGAACGCCATCTGGATCTCCGGTGAGACTGTCTTCGAATCACATCAGACTGATGGCATCTTGGCCCCCGAGTGGGTATTGTCTGCGAGCGGCGAAAGGCGCTGACGAAGACCCCGAACCGCTTGAACTCCCCCACAGGGGCGAAAATCTGGCCTGCCGTAGAATGCACGTTTGTGAACGTACGCGCGTCACCGACATCGGTGCGCGAGAGGATTGCGAGACAGAGTGACCCTGGAAATCCCCGACCAGCCACGTATCACTGCGCGTTTCCGCAGTGATTCCTCTGGCGAGGTGAGCATTGACGGCGTCAGCGAGTCATTCGCCGCCGACAGCCAGGAGCAGTTGCGCGAAGCGATCCTGTCCCGCGTCAGCAGGGTGGCCGTCGAC
>JAUZGC010000027.1 GCA_030840105.1 Microbacteriaceae bacterium | reverse complement strand
CATCCATCTCCACGACGTTGGGCGGCGTGCCACGGGTGTGCCGCGGTCCAGGGATGCATTGCACGGCGCCAAATGGGGGCACGCGCACCTCGACGGTGTTGCCCTCGGCACGCTCGGCGAGGAGTTGGAGAAGGTAACGCACGGCCATCGCCGTCGTGTCGCGGGCGGCGGGCGCAGCCTCACTCGCGCCCAGAGCGGCGCGTACCGCAGCCTCGCCCGCGTCATCCGCGTTTCTTGCCCGTGCCATCTGTCCATCCTCCCAAAGTTGCGACCGCCTCGTGCCGCAGCGAACCCAACTACCATTGGGGTCGTGAAGATTCTCGTCCTCGGTTCCGGTGCTCGCGAGCACGCCATTGTTGCTGCGTTGCTCTCCGAAGAGGCCCGCCATGACATCACGGCCGCACCGGGCAACGCCGGGATCGCGCGCGACGTTCGCGTCGCCGACCTGGATGCGAGCGACCCTCAGGCCGTCACCATCTACGCGATCGAGAACAACATCGAGTTCGTCATCATCGGGCCGGAGGCGCCCCTCGTCGCCGGGGTCGCCGATGCGCTGCGCACCCGCGGAATCCCGGTGTTCGGGCCGGGCAAGGCCGCCGCGCAGCTCGAGGGCAGCAAGACCTTCGCCAAGCGCATCATGGATGCCGCCGGCGTTCCCAGCGGACGCGCTGTGCGTGCCCGTACCATGCTCGAGGTCGAGGAGGCGCTGGACACATTCGGCGCGCCCTATGTCGTGAAGGCGGATGGCCTGGCGGCGGGTAAGGGTGTGCTCGTCACCACGGATCGCGAGGCGGCCGTGGCGCACGCCAGCTTCTGGCTCGACCACGGCACGGTGCTCGTCGAGGAGTTCCTCGACGGCGAAGAGGTATCCCTCTTCCTTGTCAGCGACGGCCACACCGTGCTTCCACTGTCGCCCGCACAGGACTTCAAGCGGCTCTACAACGGCGACCGGGGCCCGAATACGGGTGGCATGGGAGCGTACTCGCCGCTGCCCTGGCTGCCCGAAGGCTTCGTCGATGAGGTCATCCAGACCATCGCGCTGCCGACGGTGCGCCAGCTCGCCAAGGAGCAGACCCCGTTCATCGGCCTGCTCTATTGCGGACTCATCATCACCCGCCACGGCATCCGCGTGATCGAGTTCAACGCGCGCTTCGGCGACCCGGAGACGCAGGTCGTGCTGCCACGCCTGGTCACCCCGTTGTCGGAGTTGCTCTTTGCGGCTGCGACCGGCGCGCTGGCCGGGATGCCGCATCCGGAGTTCGCGTTCGACGTCGCCGTCACGGTCGTTCTCGCGAGCGAGAACTACCCGGATGCGCCTGTCACCGGCCGGCCGATCACGGGCCTGGATGCGGCAGCGCGGGTCCCCGAGGTCACGATCGCACACGCCGCCACGGCTATCGACCCGGCAACCGGCGAGCTCATCGCGACGGGCGGACGAGTGCTGAGCGTGATTGCGCTCGGATCGACTTTTGCCGAAGCGCGCGAGCGCGCGTACGAGGCGCTCGGCCACATCGAGCTCGAAGGCGGCCAGTACCGCACCGATATCGCCGCTCGCGTCGCCTAAGCGCCGCCGCCCGGCGCGAGGTAGTGCCCTTTCCAGCCAGCCCGCCTACACGCCGATGTGCCGCTCGAGGAACGCGTTGCCGAACACGCGGTTCGGGTCGTAGCGGAGCACCAGGTCGCGGAAGTCGTCCAGCTGCGGATAGAGCGAAGGCACGACCGCGTGTCGATCGATGAACACCTTGCCCCAGTGCGGGCGGGCGCCGAACGGCGCGAGCGCATCCTCGATCGCAGGAAGGAGGGCCTCGACGGCATCCTGATCACGCACCCAGGTGAAGTGGAGGCAGACCGCGTCTTCGCCGTACGCCGTGCTCAACCACAGTTCATCGGCCGCCACGGTTCGGATTTCGCTGATCTGCAGGATGGGCGTGATGCGTCCGGCGAGTCCACGCATCGCCTCGATGGCGGCCGCCGCGAACCGGCGCGGCACGAGGTATTCCGACTGGATCTCTTCGCCGTTGCTCGGCGTGAATGCGAGCCTGAAGTGGGGCAGGCGCTCGTGCCACGGCCCACCGACGCCGAGTTGCTCGGTGGCGTTCTCCGGCGAAATTCCGCGGATCATGTGCAGCGGCTCCGTCGCCGCCGTCGCGCCGAACAGCGTGTCACCGATCGCGGATGCCTCATCGACGCGCGCTTTCAGCCAGACCTGGCCGATCGATTCCTCGCTCCAGTCGGTGAACAGGCTCACGCTGTACGCGCTCGAGCTGACCGAGTCGAAGTGCTCGAGTGCAACGGCCCACGGCAGGTTTTCGAAGATGCGCTGGCTCACCTCGAAGCTGGGCTGGATATCCAACGTCACGGAAACCACGAGCCCGAGCGCACCGAGACTCACCACGGCACCGGCGAACTCGGGGTCGCCACGCGTGAGGCTCCGCAGCTCGCCATCCGCAGTGAGGATCTCGAGACCACGGACGGCCGTGGCCAGGTTGCCAAGCCGGTTGCCCGATCCGTGCGTCGCCGTCGCGATCGCGCCTGCAATGGAGATGTGCGGCAGCGAGGCCATGCTGTGCAGGGCCCAGCCCGCCTCATTGAGCAGGCGGGCGACATCCCCGTAGCGCATTGCACCCGCCACGGTGACGGTGCGCCAGTCCAGGTCAACCTCGAACTGCTGCGGCATACCGGCGAGGGAGACCAGCACGCCGTCGGTGTCTGGAAGGTCGTTGAACGAGTGCCTGCTGCCCAGCGGCCTCACCAGGCGCGAGGTGGTCACGATGTCGCGAGCCTCATCGAGCGATCGGGGCGTGGCGATCCGCTCGGCGCGATAGCCATAGTTTCCGGCCCAGTTGTATTCGATCGTCATTGACGTCCACCTTTCGCCATTGAAGCCGCGGTCAACCCGACCAACGCCAGTCTCTCGCGTCGCGACGCCTGGCAACGACAACTAGCATTGCATGGTGACTTCGAGCGCCCCGACACTGCCCGGCTGGACGCATATCTATTCCGGCAAGGTGCGTGATCTGTACATTCCGGACGGCGCAACCGGGCTCGACGACACCCGAGCCGTGCTCGTTGTTGCGAGCGATCGGGTGAGTGCGTTCGATCACGTTCTCGAGCCGGGCATCCCGGGCAAGGGCGAGCTGCTCACGACGCTGAGCCTGTGGTGGTTCGACCGGCTCACCGGCGTGCCCAACCACCTGATCGCGGACCACCGCCTGGTGGGCGGCGAGGTGGTCGACGAGATTCCGGATGCCGTGGTCGGCCGGGCCATGCTGGTCAAGCCTCTCGACATGTACCCGATCGAGTGCGTCGTACGTGGCTATCTCACGGGAAGTGGCTGGGTCGAGTACCAGGCCTCGCAGAGCGTCTGCGGGATCGCACTCC
>JAUZGC010000019.1 GCA_030840105.1 Microbacteriaceae bacterium | reverse complement strand
CCGCAGGATCCTCCGGCAGGGGCAGGAACTCGGCGGTCTTCACGTATTCGACCGCATTGTTTCCCGCGCGCTTGCCGAACACGTTGATGTCGAGCAGCGAGTTGGTGCCGAGGCGGTTCGAGCCGTGGACGGAGACACACGCGCATTCGCCGGCCGCGTAGAGTCCGGGAACGATTGTGTCGTTGTCGCGCAGGACCTCGGCCGAGACGTTCGTGGGAATGCCACCCATCGCATAATGCGCGGTCGGCATGACGGGTACGGGCTCGACCACGGGGTCGACGCCTAAGTAGGTGCGCGCGAACTCTGTGATGTCCGGAAGCTTGGTCTCGAGCACCTCGGCGCCGAGATGGGTGCAGTCGAGCAGCACGTAATCCTTGTGCGGGCCTGCTCCGCGTCCCTCCGCGACCTCCTGCACCATGCAGCGCGCGACGATGTCGCGGGGCGCGAGGTCCTTGATCGTCGGTGCGTAACGCTCCATGAAGCGTTCACCGCTCGCGTTGCGCAGGATGGCACCCTCGCCGCGCGCGCCCTCCGTCAAAAGGATGCCGAGCCCGGCAAGTCCGGTCGGGTGGAACTGGAAGAACTCCATGTCCTCGAGCGGCAGGCCCTTGCGCCAGATGATCCCGACGCCGTCGCCCGTGAGCGTGTGCGCGTTCGAGGTGGTCTTGAAGATCTTGCCGAAGCCGCCGGTGGCGAAGATGATGGCCTTCGACTGGAAGACGTGCAGCTCGCCGGTCGAGAGCTCGATCGCGACGACGCCCGACGGCTGGGGAACGCCATCGACCTCGGTCATCACGACGTCGAGCACGTAGTACTCGTTGAAGAAGTTGATGCCGAGCCTGACGCAGTTCTGGAAGAGCGTCTGCAGGATCATGTGGCCCGTGCGGTCTGCCGCGTAGCAGGCACGACGAACGGGCGCCTTGCCGTGGTCACGTGTGTGACCGCCGAACCGGCGCTGGTCGATCTTGCCTTCAGGCGTGCGGTTGAACGGCAGGCCCATGTTCTCGAGGTCGATTACCGCGTCGATGGCCTCCTTGGCGAGGATCTCGGCCGCGTCCTGGTCGACGAGGTAATCGCCGCCCTTGATGGTGTCGAAAGTGTGCCACTCCCAGCTGTCTTCTTCGACATTCGCGAGTGCAGCGGCCATGCCGCCCTGGGCGGCTCCGGTGTGTGAGCGCGTCGGGTAGAGCTTGGAGATCACCGCCGTCTTCGCGTGCGGGCCCGCTTCGATCGCGGCACGCATCCCTGCACCACCAGCGCCGACGATGACGATGTCGAACTGGTGATAGTGGACGCCGTCAATAACGGTGGATTCGGTGGTTTCAGTTGTCACTGGCGGCTTCCGTACGTGTCTAGTGGACCGGGCAGAACGATGCAAGGAGGTTGGCGGGGGCGCCGGCCGGGCACGGGTCGAACGTGAAGATCACGAGGGTGCCGAGCAGGACGAGCACCACGACGGCCCCGAGGATCGCGAACTTGAGGATGCGGTTGACCAGCACATTGGAGGCGTAGTCATTGACAAGCGTGCGCATGCCGTTTCCGCCGTGGATCAGCGCGAGCCACAGCATCAGCAGGTCCCAGACCTGCCAGAACGGGCTGGAGAGCTTGCCGCCGACGAACGCGAAGTCGATTGCCTTGACACCCTGACCGAGCACGAGGTTCACGAAGAGGTGACCGAAGATGAGGATGACCAGCACAAGGCCGGACGCACGCATGTAGATCCAGCCCCACTTCTCCCAGTTGACGCCGCGCTTGCGGGCCGGGCGGGCGGGGGTACGGGGAGATTCGATGGTTGTCATCGGTTACTGGCCCCCTTCGCTGAAGACGTGGATCAGCTGGATAGGCGCGAAACCGGCCATGAGCACGACCCAGAGGACAATGACGATCCAGAACATGGCCCGCTGGTACTTGGCGCCCTTGCTCCAGAAGTCGATCAGGATGATCCGAAGCCCGTTAAAGGCGTGGAAGGCGATGGCGGCGACAAGCGCCGTCTCGCCGAGTCCCATGATCGGGTTCTTATACGTGCCGATCACCGCGTTGTATGCCTCGGGGCTGACCCGGATGAGCGAGGTGTCGAGAACGTGGACAAGTAGGAAGAAGAAGATCGCGACACCGGTGATGCGGTGCAGCACCCACGACCACATTCCTTCGCGGCCTCGGTACAGAGTTCCGCCCGGCCGAGTCTTCTTCTTCGGCTCGAGGGTCCCTGCCGTTTGATTTGGCACGAACAACCCTCCCTGGTTGTGGTCGACGGCTACTCAGAGGAGAACCGAAAGACGCGCGGGTCGCGCTCCTCCAGTCTATGACGAGTCATGACGTGCTGCCGCTTAGGGATGCCTAACTCTCTCGACGTCAAGATATTTTCGTGTGGCAGGACACACGCGTAGTGCTCCATGAGTTCGGTGCAGAGTGTCTCCCACGACCGATCGAGCACGCCACGGCGCCCGGCTTCGCCCATGCGGCGGCGGGACGGTGCATCCGCGACGAGCTGTTGCGCAAAGTCACGGAGTTCGCGCTCGTCATCCGCAGCGAAGAGGAATCCGTTCTCTCCGTGGCGCACGAGGTCGATCGGGCCACCCGCTCGCGGGGCGACCACGGGGACTCCGCTCGCGTGCGCTTCCTGCACCGTCTGGCCGAAGGTCTCCTCCGTACCGGCATGCGCGAACATGTCGAAGCTTGCGTACGCAGCGGCGAGGTCCGCTCCGCCGAGTCGGCCGAGCCAGGTCACCGGCATGCCGCGCAGCTCCCGTGTGACGTTTTGAAATATCGCGACCGAGGGAACGCCGAGCCGATTGGCGGCCGCGATCCCCTGCGCGCCGAGGAGGAAAGGGGATGCGGCATGAAGCACATCCGGCCGGAAGTCGGCGAGACGCTAGATGTCGGGGTTTTCGGGGGTGTGAATTGCGGATGAACCTTCCATGCATCCCGTCCGGCTATCCTGACGGGATGAAGCCCCGCAACACGAGTCTTGACCGGTTCTACAGCGTGATCCCCGCCGGAGGAATCGGGTCACGACTGTGGCCGCTCTCGCGCGCTGACGCCCCCAAGTTCCTGCACGACCTCACGGGCTCCGGCCAAACCCTCCTGCGCGATACCTGGGATCGGCTCGCGCCGCTCTCGGGTGACCAGCGGATCATGGTCGTCACCGGACGCGCGCACCGCGCTGCCGTCGAGGCTCAGCTGCCCGCGCTTGCTGACCTGAATATGGTGCTCGAGAGCGAGCCGCGTGATTCGACGGCGGCCGTCGGGCTTGCCGCCGCCATCCTGGAGCGCAGAGAGCCTGGCGTGATCATTGGTTCGTTCGCCGCCGATCACGTTATTGGTGATCGCCGCCTCTTCGTCGCTGCTGTCGCGGAAGCGGTGGCTGCTGCGGATGCCGGCTACATCACGACCATCGGCATCAAGCCGACCGAGCCCGCAATCGGCTTCGGCTACATCCACTGTGGTGCCGCCATTGATATCGAGGGGGCTCCGAGCGCACTCCTGGTCGACACCTTCGTCGAGAAGCCCGACCTGACGACCGCCGAGCACTATGTCGCGAGCGGCGACCACCTTTGGAACGCGGGCATGTTCATCGCACGCGCCGACCGGTTGCTGGAAGAAATCGGACGTTCGGAGCCGGAACTGCTCGCGGGACTCCTCGAGCTTGCGGAAGTGTGGGATGAGCCGGCCAAGCGGGGCCAGGCGGTGGACCGGATCTGGCCCGGTCTCAAGAAGATCGCGATCGATTACTCGGTGGCGGAGCCGGCCGCCGCCGCCGGCACACTCGCGGTCATCCCAGGCCACTTCGACTGGGACGACGTTGGCGACTTCGCCTCGCTCGCGAAGCTGAACTCGGGCGGGCGCAAGTCTGATCTCGCGATCCTTGGCGAGAATGCGCGCGTACTCTCCGATGCGTCGAGCGGCATCGTCGTGACCCAGACGAGCCGAGTCATCAGCCTGATCGGAGTGAAGGACATCATCGTCGTCGACACCCCGGACGCGCTGCTGGTCACCACGACCGAGAACGCGCAGCGCGTCAAGTCGGTCGTGGATGCTCTCAAGTTGTCCGGCGGGACCGACGTCCTGTAGTTCCCGCTGGCGGGACCGGCGTCCTGAAACTGTCGATCTGGCGAGACTGACCTCCTGTACTGCGCAAATGAGCAGCCCAAAACGGGGCTCATTTTGTAACGCTTGCGTGAAGAAGCGGATTTCCGCGCCCTGACGAACGTGACATTCGATAACGTGACGTCAAACACAGTCTCGCATTTGCGATGGCACGCACCTTGGAGGACAACTTGACAACCACAGCTCGTAGGGCCAGCCTCACCGGCCTCGCTGCGATCGGCGTCATGGCGCTGCTCGCAGCTTGCGCACCCGCACCGTCGACCGGAGGTTCGTCGACTGCTGCCGCAAGCAACTTCTTGCCCTGTATGGTTTCCGACTCCGGTGGCTTCGATGACAAGTCGTTCAACCAGCTCGGGTACGAGGGATTGACCTCCGCCGCGAGCGAGCTCAACGTCAAGTACCTGAAGGCCCAGTCCAAGACCGAGACCGACTTCGCCCCCAACATCACGAGCATGGTCAACCAGAACTGCAACCTGGTCGTGACGGTGGGCTTCCTGCTCGCTGACGCCACCAAGGCGGCTGCAGCGGCCAACCCGAACACGAACTTCGCGATCATCGACGACAGCTCGATCACGGCGAAGAACGTCAAGCCGATCATCTTCGACACCGCCCAGGCCGCGTTCCTCGCCGGATACGCGTCCGCCAGCTACTCGAAGACCGGCGTCGTGGGCACCTTCGGTGGCATGCAGATCCCGACCGTCACCATCTTCATGGATGGCTTCGCGGACGGCGTCAAGTACTTCAACGAGAAGAAGGGCAAGGACGTCAAGGTCGTCGGCTGGAACGTCGACACGCAGAACGGCTCCTTCACAGGTGGCTTCGCCGCCAACCAGACCGCGAAGAACACGGCGCAGGGTCTCATCGACCAGAATGCCGACGTGATCCTGCCCGTTGGTGGTCCGATCTACCAGAGCGCTGCACAGGCGATCCGCGACTCGGGCAAGCCCATCGTGATGCTCGGCGTTGACGCAGACGTCTATGTCTCCGACCCGAGCGTGAAGGATCTGCTCCTCACGTCGGTCATGAAGGGCATGAAGGCCGGTGTGCATGACGTCGTCAAGGCGGCGGCAAGCGGCTCGTTCAGTAACGCTCCGTACGTCGGCACTCTGAAGAACGGCGGCGTTGCAATCGCTCCGTTCCACGACTACGCGTCGAAGGTCGATCCCGGCCTGCAGGGCGAGCTCGACACGATCAAGGCGGGCATCATCGATGGCTCGATCAAGGTCACCTCGAAGTCGTCGCCGAAGTAACGCAACACGCACGGTTGGGGAGGCCAGCGTCCGCTGGCCTCCCCAATGCAGTTAATTCGCGCAGGTGAGCACGCGCTGACATATGCGCAAAAGGTAATCTGAAAGCGCACAGTGTGGCGCCTGCCGATGTGTGCGCATTGTGCTTCCACAACGGAGCGAGAAGGAATCCGCATGAAGCTCGAACTTCGCGGCATCACGAAGCGATTCGGTGCCCTGGTCGCGAACGATCACATCGACCTGACCGTCGAACCGGGGGAGATCCACGCTCTCCTTGGTGAGAATGGTGCTGGCAAGTCCACGCTGATGAACGTGCTCTACGGCCTCTACCGGGCGGACGAGGGCGAAATCCTTCTCGACAACTCCGTCCAGCACTTTTCCGGCCCCGGCGACGCGATGGCCGCGGGCATCGGTATGGTGCACCAGCACTTCATGCTCATCCCTGTGTTCACCGTGGCGGAGAATGTCATGCTCGGTCACGAGAAGACCACATTCGGTGGGCGGCTCGACCTTGGCGCGGCGCGCGCGCGTGTGCGGGAGATTTCGGCACGGTTCGGATTCCACGTCGACCCCGACGCGCTCGTCGGCGACCTTCCGGTGGGCGTGCAGCAGCGCGTTGAGATCATCAAGGCGCTCTCGAGGGACGCCAAAGTGCTGGTGTTCGACGAGCCGACGGCGGTGCTGACCCCGCAGGAGACCGATGAGCTCATGGCGATCATGAGGCAGCTCAAGGAGAGCGGGACATCCATCGTCTTCATCACGCACAAACTGCGCGAAGTTCGCGAGGTCGCTGACCGGATCACTGTCATCCGGCTGGGCAAGGTCGTTGGTGAGGCGTCGCCGACCGCGACCAACACCGAGTTGGCCTCGCTCATGGTCGGCCGCTCGGTCGAGCTGACCGTGCACAAGAAACCCGCGACGCCCGGTGCGTCCGCTTTGGTCGTGCGTGACCTCACGGTCATCGACCACCAGGGGCAGATCGTGGTCAACCACGTGAACTTCGACGTGAAAGCAGGCGAGATTCTCGCGATCGCAGGCGTGCAGGGCAACGGGCAGACCGAGTTGACGGAGGCCATACTCGGACTGCAGCCGCGCGTGACCGGTGAGATCCAACTCGACGGCAACCCCATCCGGCACCTGGGCGTACGCAAGATCCTGGATGCCGGTGTCGGTTTCATTCCGGAAGACAGGCAGGAAGACGGCCTGGTCGGCGAGTTCACGATCGCCGAAAACCTCATGCTGGACCGCGCCGACTCCGCGCCGTTCGTGCGCGCCGGCAGCCTGCAGCTCGGCTACCTCGAGACGTTCGCGGAGGAGAAGGTGCGCGAGTTCGACATCCGCGCCCAGGGCATCCAGACGCCGGTTGGCCGGTTGTCCGGCGGAAACCAGCAGAAGGTCGTGCTCGCGCGTGAACTCAGCCGCGGACTGCGACTCTTCGTCGCAGCCCAGCCGACACGTGGCCTCGATGTCGGCTCGATCGAGTTCGTGCACACGCGCATCGTCGCGACGCGTGACGAGGGGCTGCCCGTCATCGTCGTCTCCACCGAGCTGGATGAAGTGGTCGCGCTCGCCGACCGCATTGCCGTGATGTACCGCGGAGCCATCGTCGGCATCGTTCCGGGCACCACGCCGCGCGACCTTCTCGGCCTCATGATGGCCGGGGAAGTGCCGCCCGAACTCGCCGCGTCCACCGCGCAAGGAGCCTCCGCATGACCGACATCCACAATGCCTCGACTCCTGCGGCCGCACCTCGCGAGCACGAGGTCCAACCGCCGTCGCGGTGGAATGCGGCCCTGCAGGAGATGCTCAGCGGCAACATCATCATCTCGGTGCTTGCCGTGCTTCTTGCCCTCGTCGTCGGTGCACTCCTGATCGCGGTGACCGATCCGGCCACGCAGAAGGCCGCCGGATACTTCTTCTCGAGGCCGGGGGATACCCTCGCGGCGGGGTGGGATGCAGCATCCGGTGCGTATTGGTCCCTCTTCCAGGGTTCCATCTACAACTTCGGTCGTCCGTATTTTTCGGATGGCATCAAACCGTTGTTCGACACGCTCACCTTCGCTACCCCGCTGATCGCGGCCGGACTCGGGGTCGGCCTCGCCTTCCGCGTCGGGCTCTTCAACATCGGTGGCCGTGGCCAGATGCTCATCGCCGCCGCGTGCGCAGGATGGGTGGGCTGGTCATTCCACCTGCCGTACGGCCTGCACCTGATCCTCGCGGTCATCGCGGGCGTCGTCGGAGGCGCGATCTGGGGCGGCATCGTCGGCCTGCTCAAGGCGAGGACCGGCGCCCACGAGGTCATCGTGACGATCATGCTCAACTACGTTGCCTTCTACCTGATCGCGTACATGCTGCGGACGCCCGGCCTGCTGCAGGCGCCGGGCACGGTCAACCCGAAGTCGCCCGCCATCCTGCCGACTGCCGTCTTCCCGCAGTTCCTGGGCCCGCAGTATTCGGTTCACCTGGGCTTTCTCGTGGTGATCGCGGCAACCGTCCTGGTGTGGTGGATCCTCACCAGGTCGAACCTGGGCTTCAAGTTCAAGGCCGTGGGCCTGAATCCGAACGCGGCGCGCGTTGCCGGCATCAACGTCAAGAACATGTACGTTTACGCGATGCTCATCTCCGGTGGGCTGGTTGGCCTCGCGGGAGTTGCCCAGGTGCTCGGCACGATTACCACGGGCTTCAGCTCGGGGATCGACGCGGGCATCGGCTTCGACGCGATCACCGTTGCACTGCTCGGCCGGTCGAAGCCGTGGGGCATCTTCGTCGCCGGCATCCTGTTCGGCGCTCTCAAGGCCGGCGGCTTCGCCATGCAGGCCGCGCAGGGCATCCCGATCGACATCGTGCTCGTCGTGCAGTCACTCATCGTGCTGTTCATCGCGGCGCCGCCGCTCGTCCGGGTCATCTTCCGGCTCCCGTCCCCGGGGTCGGGACACGGCAGACCCGCCCCGATCGTCGTGAAGGAGGTGGCAGCCGAATGAGCACTGTAGCGAATACCATCCCTGACGAGAGCCCGATCGTGCTCGAGCGGGCAGAGATCACGAGCTGGAAGGCGCCGATCGCGCTGGGGATCTTCGCGGTCATCGCGCTCATCCTCTTCGTCGGGTTCGGGCGGGATGGCTCAAGCACGTTCCGATTCGCAGAGTCGACGGATGTCATCCCGCTCCCGTCGCTCACGCTGCCAACGCGTGCGACCGGAATCGTCGTTGCGGTCCTGCTCGTGCTGCTGACGCTTCTGGGCGCCGCACTCGTGCGGCTTCGTCGCAGGGTGCCGATCTGGTTCGTCGCGATCTTCGCGTTCCTCTTCATGGTGGGCCTGCTGACCTGGGCATCCGCGGGAAACACCGTGCCATTCACGGGCCTCCTGATTGGAGCGGTGAGCCTCAGCGTTCCGCTGATCTTCGGCGCCATGGGTGGAGTCATCTCCGAGCGGGTTGGTGTCGTGAACGTCGCGATCGAGGGCCAGCTGCTCGCC
>JAUZGC010000256.1 GCA_030840105.1 Microbacteriaceae bacterium | reverse complement strand
GATCGCGCATCGTCACCACGGCAAGCGTCAAATCCGCATTCGGCAACGCGGACCCGACGAGCCTCGGCCTCAAGACGACCGACTCCGTCGTCTTCGTCACCGACGTCATCGACATCGTTCCGACCCGCGCGAACGGCAAGCCCGTGGCGCCGACCCCCGGATTCCCGACCGTCAAACTGGATTCGACCGGCAAGCCGACCGTGACCATCCCGAAGACCACCCCGCCGACCACGACCCAGATCGCCGAGCTCAAGCAGGGCAGCGGCACAACGGTGCAGGCCGGCGACACCGTGACCGTGCAGTACCAGGGCACGATCTGGAACACGGGCAAGGTCTTCGACCAGAGCTGGGGGCGCAGCATCGCGTCGTTCGCGACGTCTGCCGTCGTGCCTGGGTTCTCCAAGGCGCTCGTCGGCCAGAAGGTCGGGTCGCAGGTCATCGCGGTCATCCCGCCGGCCGACGGTTACGGCTCGGCCGGCAACAGTAGCGCCGGAATCACCGGTACCGACACCCTGGTCTTCGTCGTCGACATCCTCGCGACAAGCAGGTAACCGCCTCCCCTAGCATTGCCTTGTGCGCAGGGTAGTAATTCTCGGTTCGACCGGTTCGATCGGCACGCAAGCCCTCGACGTGATCAGGGCGAACCCCGACCGCTTCACCGTTGTCGGCCTCGCGGCGGGTAGGCAGGCCGCGCACCTGGCGCAGCAGGCCGCCGAGTTCGGCGTGACCGAGACCGCGCTCGGTGCGGATGACGCGGAGCGCCTCGTGCGCTCGGTCGACGCCGACGTCGTTCTCAATGGCATCACCGGCTCCGTCGGCCTCGGCCCGACGCTCGCGGCGCTCGAGTCCGGCCGAACGCTCGCGCTTGCGAACAAGGAGTCGCTCATTGTCGGGGGAGACCTCGTCAAGCGGATCGCGGCGCAAGGTCAGATCGTGCCGGTCGACTCTGAGCACTCGGCGCTCGCCCAGGCCTTGCGCTCCGGCACGCCGGCGGAGGTGGGCAGGCTGGTGCTGACGGCATCCGGCGGTCCGTTTCGGGGCAGGTCGCGCGAGTCGTTGCGCGACGTCACCCCGAGCGAGGCCCTTGCACACCCGACCTGGGACATGGGACTCGTCGTCACGACCAACTCGTCAACGCTCGTGAACAAAGGCCTCGAGGTGATTGAGGCGCACCTGCTGTTCGACGTGCCGTACGAGCGCATCGAGGTCACCGTGCACCCGCAGTCGATCATCCACTCGATGGTGGAGTTCACGGACGGCTCGACCCTCGCCCAGGCGTCGCCGCCCGACATGCGCCTGCCGATCTCGCTCGGCCTGGACTGGCCGAACCGCGTGCCTGGCGTCGGGGTGCCGCTCGACTGGACGACGGCGCACAGCTGGACGTTCGAGCCGCTCGACGACGAGGCGTTCCCCGCGGTCGGGCTCGCCAAGCGCGTCGGCATTGCCGGCGGAACGTATCCGGCCGTCTTCAATGCCGCCAATGAGCAGGCCGTGGCGGCCTTCCATGCCGGCCGGATCGGCTACCTCGAGATCGTGGAGACGATCGAGCGCGTGGTTGACGCCCACCGCCAGGACGGCGAGCTCAGCCGCGAATCACTCGCCGCCGCGGAAGACTGGGCACGCCGTGACGCAGATCGGCTGATCTCCGCCTAATCGTTGCCGTGCTTGTCGTGCTTGTGGTCGGGGGCTTTGGTCGGGCTCGGCGTCGGAGTGACCGTCACAGTGGGGGCGGGCGTCGGCGGTGCAGGAGGGGTCGCCGCCACGAGGTCGGCGCGCACGAGGTCGATGGACGCCTGGATGCGCGTGCTTCGGTCCGCGCTCAGCTGGCCCTTCGCGCTCGCATCCAGGAGCTGCGATTGCAACTGGTCCAGGGCGGTTGTGGCCGTTGCGATGTCGCCGGCTGCGGCCGCCGTGGTGACCGCCCGCACCGACGCCTGCAGGGCGCTCGCGGTCGACGTGCCCAGGTCGGAAGACGTCTGGGTGCAGCCGGTCAATGCCGCGATGCTGACGAGGCACGCCGCTCCCACGGCGATGAGGCGGCTGGAAAGAGTTCTCACGGCGTCACGCTTTCCTGGAGTTGCTTGAGGTGGGTGCCGAGCTCGCCGCTCACGGAGGGGTACGGCGTGGGAGCGGGCGTCGGTGTCGCGGTCGCGAGGGGGATGAGCCAGATGGCAAGGCCGACGATCGCTACGACGGCCACTCCGGATGCCCCAATCCACACCGACCGGCGCTTCCTGCGTGAGGGCGGTCGCGGCGGCGCAGTGACGGCCGGCTCGGCAGTGTGTGGCTCAACGCCGAAGATCGCGGTCGCGGCGGTTGCCTCTGCGGCAGTTGCCTCTGCTTCGGTTGCCGTCGTTGTCGTTGTCGTCGTCGTGGGCATGCGCTTCGTGGGCTCCGGCAGCTCGGCGAAAGCGACCGTGTCCTCCTGGCTCGTTGCGAGCTCACGTGCGCGGACGGCGACCTCCATCGCCGATGCCCGCAGCATCGGCTCTCGTGCCGTCATCGAGGCCAGGAGCGCGCGCCATCCGTCGCTGGCGTCGCCGGGGATCTCCGGGTCGCGGTTGAGTCGGGCATGCACGGACTCGACGCTGGAGCCATCGAAGGCCTTGCGCCCCGTCATCGCCTCGAGGGTCACCAGCCCGAGGGCGTAGATGTCGGTCGCCGGGCCGACTTTGCGTCCGAGAGCCTGCTCGGGGCTGAGATAGTTTGCGGTGCCGATGACCGTGCCGACGGCGGTCAGGCGTGACGTGTCGATGAGGTGGGCTATCCCGAAGTCAGCGAGTTTCGCGTGATAGTCCCGGTCGGGGAGCTCGGACGGCGCGAGGAGCACGTTTGCCGGCTTGATGTCGCGGTGGACGATGCCTTTCGAATGCACATAGTGCAGAGCCTCGGCGAGGTCGGCCGCGATGTGCGCAAGTTGGCGAGGGGCGATGGTTCCGCGCTCGAGGCGGGTCCGCAGGTCCGGCCCGTCGACGAGTTCCATGACGAGATACGCGTGCTCGAGTTCACCAGAGGCGTCAACGCCGGCATCGAAAAGCGTGACGAGGGCGTGGTGGTTGAGTGCGGCCAGCGTCTCGACCTCTGACCTCTGGCGGCGCAGGTCGGCGCCGCCGCCAGGTTCCGGGTGCATGCGCTTGATCGCGACGCTCCGGCCTAGGAATTCGTCGGTAGCCCGATAGACGGATGCCATGCCGCCGCGGCCGATGACCGCTTCGACGCGATAGCGACCGCCGACGAGCGTGCCGATCACGCCGTCAGTGACAGGATCTGGCACGAGTGTCTCCCTGGTCTGGATCGATGCATCACAGATAACGGTACGTCGAGATGGAGCGGGTGGGGTACGCATCCGATTCATTCACGGTCCCGCCGCCGCCGGCTCATGGCCCGCGCACAGCTAACCCCCTGCAGGCTCGCAGGCGCTCGCCGGTAGGGTTGGACCGTGGATTCAGTGCTGCTATTTGTCCTCGGCGTCCTCATCATGGTCGTCGGGCTCGCGCTGTCCATCGGGCTGCACGAGGTGGGTCACCTCGTGCCAGCAAAGCTCTTCGGCGTCAAGGTCACGCAGTACATGATCGGCTTCGGCAAGACGCTGTTCTCCTTCCGCAAGGGTGAAACCGAGTATGGCGTCAAGGCCATCCCGCTCGGTGGCTACATCTCCATGATCGGCATGTTCCCGCCGAACAAAGACGGGAGCAAGGGGCGCAACGCCAGCACGGGCTTCTTCCAGACGCTGGTACAGGATGCGCGCAGTTCGAGCGCGGAGACCGTTGGAGAGGGCGAGGAGGATCGCACCTTCTACCGGCTGCCGGTCTGGAAGCGCATCATCGTCATGCTCGGCGGGCCGTTCATGAACCTCGTGATCGGAATCGCCCTGTTCGCGGTCCTGCTCTGCGGGTTCGGTGTCGCCCAGACCACCACGACCATCGCGAGCGTCTCGACGTGTGTCCTGCCCGCCACGAGCACCCGGCAGACCTGCGGGGCGGGAGACCCGACCTCGCCGGGAAGCGCCGCCGGCCTCAAGCCAGGTGACCGCATCGTGAGTATCGACGGTACGACCATTACGACGTGGGACCAGTCGACGGCCATCATCCGCGCCTCGTCCGGTAAGGCCCTTTCCGTCGTCGTGGAGCGCAACGGGGCGCAGAAGACACTGACGCTCACGCCGCTGAAGACCCAGCGCTATGTGCTCGACGCGCAAGGACAGGTTGTCAAGAATGCGGCTGGCGCATCCGAGACGCAGGATGTCGGCTTCGTGGGAATCGGCCCAACGCAGGCCCTCGTCCCGCAGCCTGCGACGGCAGTGCTGCCGGCGGTCGCGCAGCAGACCGGTGCCGTCGTCAACCTCATCCTCAACCTTCCGAACCGACTCGTCTCCGTGTGGAACGCGGCCTTCAGCTCCGCCCCGCGCGACCCGAATGGTCCGATCAGCGTCGTCGGCGTCGGGGTCGCGGCGGGCGAGGTCACCGCGCTGTCGAACGTGCCCGTCCAGGCCAAGGCGTACACGCTGATCGGCATACTCGCGTCGCTCAACATCGCCCTCTTCGTGTTCAACCTCATCCCGTTGCTGCCGCTCGACGGCGGCCACATCGCCGGCGCGCTGTGGGAGGGCCTCCGCCGGTCGCTGGCCAGGCTCTTCAGGAAGCGCGATCCCGGCCCCGTCGACATGGCCAAGCTCATGCCCCTGACGTTCGCGGTCGTGATCGTGCTCGGTGGGATGAGCCTGCTGCTCATCTACGCGGACATCGTCAAGCCCGTCAACCTCTTCGGCTGACGATCACGCCGCGCTCAGCCGCGCGACCTAGACTGACTCTGTGCCAGCAGTCAATTTGGGTATGCCAAAAGTGCCGGAGGTACTAGCCCCCCGCCGCGTCTCCCGCCAGATCAAGGTCGGCAAGGTCCTCGTCGGTGGTGACGCACCGATCAGTGTGCAGTCAATGACGACGACGCCGACGACGAACATCAACGCGACCCTCCAGCAGATCGCCGAGCTGACGGCATCCGGCTGCGACATCGTGCGTGTCGCCGTGCCCAGCCGTGACGACGCCGAAGCACTGCCGATCATCGCCAAGAAGAGCCAGATTCCCGTCATCGCCGACATCCACTTCCAGCCCAACTACGTCTATGCCGCGATTGATGCCGGCTGCGCCGCCGTGCGCGTGAACCCGGGCAACATTCGCAAGTTCGACGACCAGGTCGGAAAGATCGCCGCCGCCGCGAAGGCCGCCGGCGTCTCGCTGCGGATCGGTGTGAACGCCGGATCCCTCGAGCCGAGCCTGCTGCAGAAGTACGGCAAGGCGACGCCGGAGGCGCTCGTCGAGAGCGCGGTGTGGGAGGCAAGCCTGTTCGAAGAGCACGACTTCCACGACTTCAAGATCTCGGTCAAGCACAACGACCCGATCGTGATGGTCAAGGCATACCGCCTGCTCGCCGAGCGCGGCGATTGGCCCCTGCACCTCGGCGTGACCGAGGCGGGGCCGAGCTTCCAGGGCACGATCAAGTCGGCGACGGCGTTCGGGATCCTGCTCTCCGAGGGCATCGGCGACACCATCCGCGTCTCGCTCTCCGCGCCGCCGGCCGAGGAGGTCAAGGTCGGGTTGCAGATCCTGCAGTCGCTGAACCTGCGTGAGCGCAAGCTCGAGATCGTCTCGTGCCCGAGCTGCGGACGCGCCCAGGTCGACGTATACAAACTCGCCAACGACGTCACGAGCGGGCTTGAAGGCATGAGTGTCCCGCTGCGCGTTGCGGTCATGGGCTGCGTCGTGAACGGTCCGGGGGAGGCCCGCGAAGCCGACCTGGGCGTGGCATCCGGAAACGGCAAAGGCCAGATCTTCGTCAAGGGCGAGGTCATCAAGACCGTGCCGGAGTCCGAGATCGTCGAGACGCTCATCTTCGAGGCGAACCGCCTCGCCGCCGAGATGCCGGCCGACGACACGAGCACGGGCTCGCCCGTCGTGACCGTGGGCGCGAACTGAGCTGCAGCGTGGCGTGAGAACCGGCCGCAGCGCTTCCTGAGAAAGGAGGCGGATCCGCGTCGGTAAAGTAGAGCGCGTGCCAACACGCCTGTCGAACTACTTCCTCCGCACCCTCCGTGAAGATCCCGCCGATGCCGAGGTCACAAGTCACCGGCTTCTCGTTCGTGCCGGCTACATCAGGCGGCAGGCGCCCGGCATCTTTGCCTGGCTGCCGCTTGGGCTGAAGGTCAAGGCGAAGATCGAGCAGATCGTGCGTGAGGAGATGGCTGCGGCCGGTGCCCACGAGGTGCACTTCCCCGCCCTGTTGCCGCGCGAACCCTACGAGGTGACCGGCCGCTGGGAAGAGTACGGCGACGGGCTGTTCCGGCTCAAGGACCGCAAGGGCGCGGACTTTCTCCTCGCGCCGACGCACGAAGAGGTCTTCACGCTCCTCGTGAAGGACCTGTACTCGAGCTATAAGGACCTTCCGCTCTCGATCTACCAGATCCAGGACAAGTACCGCGACGAAGCGCGCCCCCGCGCCGGGCTCCTGCGCGGCCGTGAATTCACCATGAAGGACGCATACTCGTTCGACTACACCGACGAGGGCCTCGACACCAGCTACATGGCGCAGCGCGACGCCTACGAGCGGATCTTCACGCGGCTTGGCCTCGAGTACGTCATTGTCAACGCGGATGCCGGCGCAATGGGTGGCTCGCGCAGCGAGGAATTCCTGCACCCGACACCCGTCGGCGAGGACACGTTCGTGCGCTCCGCGGGCGGATACGCCGCCAACGTCGAGGCTTTCAGGACGATCGTCCCGCCCTCCCGGTCCTGGGAGAAACTGACCCCGGCCGAGGTCCTCGACACTCCGGGCACGCCCACCATCCAGACCCTGGTCGACCTGGCCAACGAGAAGCACCCGCGGCCGGACGGTCGCGCGTGGACCGCCGCCGACACTCTCAAGAACGTCGTGCTTGCCCTCACCAACCTTGACGGATCACGTGAAATCGTGGTCGTCGGCCTGCCGGGCGATCGCGGTGTCGACCTGAAGCGCGCCGAGGTGGCGTTTGCTCCGGCGGAGGTCGAGACGGCGACGGATGCCGACTTTGCCAAGAACCCGGGCCTCGTCAAGGGCTACATCGGGCCGTGGACCGCGGATGGTGCGGTGCTGGGGGAGAAGTCGGCCACCGGCATCCGTTACCTGGTCGACCCGCGCGTGGTCGACGGCTCCGGCTGGATCACCGGCGCCAACATCGACGGCAAGCACGTCTTCGGCCTCGTGGCCGGTCGCGACTTCACGGCGGATGGCACGGTCGAGGCGGCCGAGGTGCTCGCGGGCGATCCCGCTCCGGACGGCTCCGGCCCCGTCGAGCTCGCGCGCGGCATGGAGATCGGCCACGTCTTCCAGCTCGGCCGCAAGTATGCGGAGGCACTCGGACTCAAGGTGCTCGACGAGAACGGGAAACTCGTCACGGTCACGATGGGTTCGTACGGCATCGGTGTCACCCGCATCCTCGCAGTCATCGCCGAGCTGAACAACGATGACAAAGGCCTCATCTGGCCGGCGTCGGTCGCGCCGTTCGACGTGCACGTGGTCGCTGCGGGGCGTGAGGATGCCGTGTTCGAGGCGGCGGAGTCGGTCACGGCTGCGCTCGAGGCGGCCGGGCTCGACGTGCTCTTCGACGACCGGCCCAAGGTCTCGCCCGGCGTGAAGTTCGGTGATGCCGAACTCATCGGCGTGCCCAGGATCATCATTGTCGGCCGCGGGGTCGCCGACGGCGTCGTCGAGCTGTGGGATCGGCGCACGAACGAGCGCACGTCCGTCCCCGTCGCCGAGGTGGCGTCCGCGCTGGCCTGATCGGACGGATCTGCGCCCGGATTCGGCCGCGAGTCCACGCAAATGGCGCTAACCGCCCGGCCGAATCGCCAGTCGCGCAGACTCGCGGCCGTTCTACGTCCTCAGACTCACGGCCGCTGTGCTGAACTTGTGCGCCCAACCCGAGCGTGCGGCACGCCGAATGGCGCGTCATCCGGGTCATGTCCGACGACCTGCACGACCCACGGGCGTTCCTGGCCAGAGTTCGCCGGATCCTGCGCGACCGCGAGGCGTACCTGGCGGTGCTCGGCGCCGGCGACCCGACGCGTGCCTCGCGCCGGGCAAGCCCGTGACCCTGCGCTTGCCACCGAGCCGTGATGCCGCGAAAGGCCCGCGAGTCTGCGCGAATGGCGAGACGGAGAGGGCGGATGCGCGGTCTTTCTGGCGTCGCGCGGGACCCGGCGAGCTCGCAAACCCTGCCGGTGGATGACGCACGTCCGTCGGTCGGGTAGCGTAGAGGGTTGTACCGCACGAGTGGCGCGGCGAGAAACGAATAGAGGAGGCCGGAAGTGGACATCGACCTCAGCGTCTTGCGTCTCATGGAGCGGGAACGAGAGATTCCCTTTGAGGAACTTGTCGGGATCATCGAACAGGCGATCCTGACTGCATATCTCAAGCACACGAACCAGGCAGACCACCATCACGGGCACTCGGATGAGCCACCCGCTGCGCGCGTTACGCTCGACCGCAAGTCCGGGCATGTCTCGGTCTTCGTGCCGGAACGTGACGACGAGGGCAACGTCATCGGCGAAGCCGAGGACAGCCCGAGCGACTTTGGCCGCATCGCCGCCTTCGCGGCCAAGCAGGTCATCAACCAGCGGCTGCGCGACATCGCGGATGACGCCGTGCTCGGAGAGTTCCGTGGCCGCGAGGGCGACATCGTCGCCGGCGTGATCCAGCAGGGCCCGAACCCGCGCATGATCCACGTCGACCTGGGCACCGTCGAGGGCATTCTGCCTCCAGAGGAACAGGTCCCCGGCGAGGAATATACGCACGGATCGCGCATCCGCGTCTACGTCACGAGCGTCTCCAAAGGCCTCAAGGGTCCGTCGATCACAGTGTCACGCACGCACCCGGCGCTCGTCCGCAAGCTCTTCGCACTCGAGGTGCCGGAGATCGCCAGTGGCGTCGTCGAGATCGTCTCGCTTGCTCGCGAGGCCGGCCACCGCACCAAAATCGCTGTGCGGGCGACCGAGCCGGGCGTCAACGCCAAGGGCGCGTGCATCGGTGAGCTCGGGCAGCGTGTGCGCGCGGTGACCGCCGAGCTCAACAACGAGAAGATCGACATCGTCGACTACTCACCGGATCTCGCGACGTTTGTAGCGAGCGCACTCTCCCCGGCCAAGGTCACGAGCGCTTTCGTCATCGATGAGTCGCTCAAGGCGGTTCGTGCGCTGGTTCCGGACTACCAGCTGTCCCTCGCGATCGGCAAGGAGGGCCAGAACGCCCGCCTGGCCGCAAAGCTCACCGGCGCGAAGATCGATATCCAGCCCGATTCGATCCTCGAATCGTAACGATGCCAAGCGGATGCGCGAGGGCGTGAGCGCCGCGCGGTGCCACGCAGTGAGGCGGGGCGCCCGGCAAATCCGGTCGTGGGCGGGTGTACGATGGAACCCGTAAGAACGTGTGTTGGTTGCCGTTCTCGCGCCTCCCGGTCCTCACTTCTGAGGGTTGTTGCTCGGGGTCCAGAAATCGTGGTGGATGCTTCCGCCGCGCTGCCCGGGCGAGGTGCGTGGCTGCATCCGACTCTCGAATGCTTCGAGAAAGCCACGCAGAGACGCGCCTTCGGGCGGGCACTGCGGGCAGACGGGGCGCTCGACACGGCAGCACTTGAGACAGCACTACTAGAGAACAGGCTGAACGGCACAGTGACCTCAAATGAGTGACAACTAATGAGCGGCTCGAAATGAGACCCGTCCACCACTAAGGTCTGCCCTGTCAGGGTGCAGACCCAGACAGGAGAATTGTGGCTGCAAAACCACGCGTACACGAGGTCGCAAGCGAACTCGGTATTGACAGCAAGATCGCCCTTGCGAAACTCAAGGAAATGGGCGAGTTCGTAAAAGGACCGTCCTCCAGCATCGAACCCCCGGTCGCGCGCAAGCTGAAGGCTGCGCTCGAGGCCGACGGCATCAAGGTGGCTTCGGTTGCCGCTCCCAAGGCGCCCGCTGCTGCCAGGCCGGCACCGGCAGCGCCCGTCGTGCAGGCTCCGGCCGTCGCAGACTCGGCGCCGGAAGCGCCCGCCGTGCCCATGCCCGCAGCACCTCTCTCGGTCGCAGAGCGCCAGGCGCTAGCCGCGGAGAAACAAGCCGCCGAGAAGGCGGCTGCCGAGAAGGCTTCCTCCGAGGCAGCGGCCCAGGCCACAGCAACGCAGGCAGCCGCTCCCGCCGCGTCCGCGCCTGCCCCGGCAGCAGACGGCGATGCGGCCCCCGCAGCACCGAGCGCGGGCGCGTCACCGAGCATCCCGCGCCCCGGCGCGCCGCGTCCGGGCAATAACCCGTTTGCGAGCAACCAGGGCATGGGTCAGCGCCCGGCCAATCCGCGTCCGGGCAACAACCCCTTCGCCAGTGCGCAGGGGATGGGCCAGCGCCCGACCCCGAGCAACATCCCTCGCCCGGCGGCTCCCCGTCCGGGTTCTCCGCGTCCGGGTGCCCCAGGGCAGGGCGCGCGGCCAGGCGGCCCCGGTCAGCGGCCAGGCGGTCCGGGTGGAGCACGTACCGGTGGTTTCCAGCGCCCCGGTGGTGCCGGTGCAGGCACCGGTGGCTTCCAGCGCCCAGGTGGCACCGGTGGTGCGCCAGGAGCGACCGGCTTCGGCGGCCCGCGTCCTGCGGGCGGCGGCGGACGCGGGCGTGGCCCGGGCGGCGGCACTGCAGGTGCATTCGGCCGTGGTGGCGGAAAGAGCAGGGCGCGCAAGTCCAAGCGCACCAAGAGGCAGGAATTCGAGCTCAGGGAAGCCCCGTCGCTTGGCGGCGTGAGCGTTCCCCGTGGTGACGGCGGGACCGTTGTGCGGCTCCGCCGCGGCGCATCCATCTCCGACTTCGCCGACAAGATCGACGCGAGCCCGGGCAACCTGGTGACCGTGCTGTTCCACCTCGGCGAGATGGCCACGGCGACCGAGTCCCTCGACGAGGCGACCTTCGGGATTCTCGGTGAGGAACTCGGCTACAAGATCCAGATCGTCTCCCCGGAGGACGAGGACAAGGAGCTCCTCGAAGGCTTCGACATCGACCTCGACCAGGAGCTCGAAGACGAAACCGACGACGAGCTCGAGATCCGTCCGCCGGTCGTCACGGTCATGGGCCACGTCGACCACGGTAAGACGCGCCTCCTCGACGCCATCCGCAATGCGAACGTCGTCGCAGGCGAGGCCGGCGGCATCACCCAGCACATCGGTGCATACCAGGTCTGGGCGGAGCACGAAGGCATCGAACGCGCCATCACCTTCATCGACACCCCGGGTCACGAGGCGTTCACCGCCATGCGTGCCCGTGGTGCGCAGGTGACGGACATCGCGATCCTCGTTGTCGCAGCCGACGACGGCATCATGCCGCAGACGGTTG
>JAUZGC010000252.1 GCA_030840105.1 Microbacteriaceae bacterium | reverse complement strand
AGCGTGCGGGAAGGGACTTTGACGCGACTCGCGGGTACCGCACCCGGTAGCGTCGATGCATCGCCTCCCTCATTCGCTCCCGGCCCGTCGATCGCGAGATCCTGCGCCTTGCCGTGCCAGCGCTCGGTGCGCTCGTCGCCGAGCCGCTGTTCCTCCTGGCCGACTCGGCCATGGTCGGACATCTGGGCGCCACGCCGCTGGCCGGGCTCGGGCTCGCGAGCGCGGTGCTGCAGACCATCATCGGGCTCATGGTCTTCCTCGCGTACAGCACGACCCCCGCGGTCGCCCGCCGGCTCGGCGCGGGCGACGAACGTGGCGCGGTCGCGGCGGGCATCGACGGGGTGTGGCTCGCGCTCGGCCTCGGTGCAGTACTCGCGGTCGCCGGCTGGTTCGCGGCACCGTGGCTGGTTGGCGCATTCGGGGCGGCTGCGGATGTCGCACACCAGGCATCCACGTATCTTGCGATCTCGATGTTCGGCCTGCCAGCCATGTTGCTCGTGTTCGCGGCGACCGGCCTGCTCCGCGGCCTGCAGGACACCCGTACGCCTCTCGCGGTGGCGGTCGTCGGCTTCGCGGCGAACGTGCTGCTCAACTTCCTGTTCATCTATGGACTGAGGCTCGGCATCGCGGGTTCGGCGATCGGAACGGTCGTCGCGCAGTGGGGCATGGTCGCCGTCTACCTCATCGTCGTGGCGCGGCGCGCACGTCGCGTTGGTGCGCCGCTGCTGCCGCATCACGCGGGCATCCGCAGCTCAGCAGAGTCCGGCGGATGGCTGCTCGTGCGCACGGCGAGCCTGCGCGCGGCCATGCTGCTCGCCGTCTTCGTCGCCACCAGGTTGGGCTCGAACGAGCTGGCGGCGTTCCAGGTCGCGATGACGCTCTTCGCGACCATCGCCTTCGCCCTCGACGCCCTCGCGATCGCCGCGCAGGCGCTCGTCGGACGCGGTCTCGGCGCATCCGATCTGGCAGCGGTGCGCGCGGTTCTTGCGCGCTGCCTGCAGTGGGGCGTGGTCGCCGGGGCGGCACTCGGCCTCGTCGTCATCGCCGCGAGCCCGGTGGCAGGCGCACTCTTCACGAGTGACACGGCAGTCGCGTCGCTCCTGCCGCTGACCCTGGTGATCATCGGGATCGGCGCCCCGCTCGGCGGATTCGTCTTCGTGCTCGACGGCGTGCTGATCGGCGCGGGCGACGCGCGCTACCTCGCGCTCACGGGCATCCTGAACCTCGCCGCATTCGTGCCGCTCGCCCTCGCGGTCGCGGCCTGGGCGCCATCCGGAGTGCCGGGGCTGGCCTGGCTCAGCGCGGCCTTCGCCGTCGGCTACATCGGGGCGAGGGCGGTCACGCTGGGCCTGCGCGCCCGCGGCAACCGCTGGATGGTGACGGGCGCACCCTGAGGCTTAGACCTCCTCGACGGCAGCCTCCGCGAACTGGGCGTTGTAGAGCCGGTAGTACGCGCCTTCCGCCTCGAGCAGTTCGGCGTGCGAGCCCTGCTCGACGATGCTCCCCTCCTCCATCACGAGGATGAGATCGGCGTCGCGAATCGTCGAGAGCCGGTGCGCGATCACGAAGCTCGTCCGATCCGAGCGCAGCGCCTTCATCGCCTTCTGCACGAGCACCTCGGTGCGCGTATCCACCGAGCTTGTCGCCTCGTCCAGGATGAGCACGCTCGGTTGGGCGAGGAACGCGCGCGCGATCGTGAGCAGCTGCTTCTCACCCGCACTCACATTGGAGGCCTCGTCGTCGAGCACGGTGTCGTAGCCGTCCGGCAGGGAGTGCACGAAACGATCGACGTAGGTCGCTCGAGCCGCGTCGACGATCTCCTCCTCCGTCGCATCCGGACGCCCGTACGCGATGTTGTCCCTGATCGTGCCGCCGAACAGCCAGGTGTCCTGCAGCACCATGCCCATTCGCGAGCGCAGGTCTTCCCTCGTCATCCCCGAGATGTCGACGCCGTCGAGCGTGATCCGGCCGGCGTTCAGCTCGTAGAAACGCATCATGAGGTTGACGAGGGTCGTCTTGCCCGCGCCTGTCGGCCCGACGATCGCGATCGTGTGCCCCGGCTCGGCGACCAGGCTGACGCCGTCGATGAGCGGCTTGTCGTCGGTGTAGCGGAACGAGACGTTCTCGAACGCGAGCCGGCCGCGGGTCGTGGAGCCCGGCGTCTCGGCGGGCGAGGGATCTGCCGACTGCTCGTCGGCATCCAGCAGCTCGAAGACGCGCTCGGCGGATGCGACGCCGGACTGGAGCACATTCGCCATCGATCCGAGCTGCGTGAGCGGCTGGGTGAACTGCCGCGAGTACTGGATGAACGCCGTCACGTCGCCGAGCAGCATGCTGCCGGATGCCACGAGCAGCCCGCCGACGACGGCGATCGCCACGTAGACGAGGTTTCCGACGAACATCATCGCCGGCATGATGATGCCGCTGACGAATTGCGCGCCGAAGCTGGCGGTGAAGAGCTGGTCGTTCTTCTCGCGGAAGCGCTCCTCAACCTCGCGGTGCCGGCCGAAGACCTTGACCAGCGCGTGCCCGGTGAAGGTCTCCTCGATCTGGGCGTTCAGCTCCCCGGTGTGCTTCCACTGCGCGACGAACAGCTTCTGCGACCGCTTGGCGATCACGGTCGTGATGCCGATCGTCAACGGGATCGTCACGAGCGCGATGACCGCGAGCAGCGGCGACAGGATGAACATCATCACGATGACCCCGACGACCGTGAGCAGCGAGGTGAGCAACTGACTCAGCGTCTGCTGCAGGCTCTGCGCGACGTTGTCGATGTCGTTGGTGACGCGACTCAGCAACTCGCCAGGCTGCATCCGATCGAAGTAGCGCAGCGGAAGCCGGTTGATCTTCGCCTCGACGTCCGAGCGCAGTCGGTAGACCGTGCGCTGGACGATGCCGGCGAGCGCGAAGCCCTGCAGGTAGCCGAAGATGGACGCGAGGATGTAGAGGGCGAGTACCCAGGCGAGCACTGCTCCCACTGCGCCGAAATCGATCCCCGTTCCCGGGGTGAGCGCCATCCCGCTCAACAGGTCGGCTTTGGCGGTGTCTCCGGATGCGCGCAGCTGTTCGATGATCTGCGCCTTCGTCACGCCCGCCGGAAGCTGCGCGGAGATGAAGCCGTCAAATACCAGGTTGACCGCCTGGCCGAGCAGTCGCGGACCGAGCACGCTGAACACCACGCTCACGACCGTGAGCAGGGTGACGAGGAGCAGGCGTGCTCCCTCGGGTCGCAGTCGGCCGAACAGCCGCCTGGCGGATGGGCCGAAGTTCATCGACTTCTCGACCGGTCCCATCGCGCGCCCGAACGGTCCACCACCCATCGGTCCGCGGCGAACCGGGGGACGAATGACGGATGCCGTCTCTGCAGACGTGGTCTGTGCCGACCCCGTCGGCCTCCGGTCGCTCATGCTGCTTCCTCCACCGCGAGCTGGGATTCCACGATCTCGAGATAGGTGGGCGATGTCTCGAGCAGTTGCTCGTGCGTGCCCTGCCCGACGATCCTGCCGTCCTCGAGGACCACGATGAGGTCGGCATCCACGATTGTCGAGATGCGCTGGGCGACGATGATGACCGTCGCGCCGGTGACATCCCGGCGGATGGCACGCCGGAGTCGGGCATCCGTCGCGAGATCGAGTGCGGAGAACGAGTCGTCGAACACGTAGATCTCAGGTCGCTTGACCAGGGCCCTGGCGATCGCCAGCCGCTGGCGTTGTCCGCCGGAGACATTCGTGCCACCCTGCACGATGGGCGAGTCGAGGCGCTCAGGCATCGCCTCGACGAAGTCCCTGGCCTGGGCGGTCTCCAGTGCCGACCAGAGCTCGTCGTCGGTGGCATCGGGGTTTCCGTAGCGCAGGTTGCTCGCGACGGTTCCGGAGAATAGGTATGCCTTCTGTGGAATGAGTCCGATGCGACCCCAGAGCAGATCCGGATCGAGCTCCTTCACATCGACCCCGTCGACCCATACGATGCCGGACGTCGCGTCGAACAGGCGCGGCAGGAGATTGACGAGCGTGGACTTGCCTGCGCCCGTGCTGCCGATGATGGCGGTCGTTTTGCCTGACTCGACTGTGAAGCTCAGGTCGCTCAGCACCGGCTGCTCCGCACCGGGATAGGCGAAGCCAACGGCCTCGAGCGCGACCGTGCCGTGCTCTGCGAGCGCGGTCACCGGATGCGCGGGCGGCGTGACGGTCGATTCGGTGTTCAGCACCTCGCCGATCCGGTCTGCACTGACGGCCGCGCGCGGAATCATGACGGCCATGAACGTTGCCATCATGACGGCCATGAGGATCTGCATGAGGTACGCCAGGAATGCGGTGAGCGTTCCGACCTGCATCGACCCGTCGCTGACGCGGAACGCACCGAACCAGATGACGGCGACGCTCGAGACGTTGAGCACGAACATGACGATCGGGAACATCAGCGCCATGAGCCGGCCGACCTTGAGCGCGGTCGCTGTGACGTCGTCGTTCGCCCTGACGAAACGTGCGGTCTCGACATCCTCTCGTACGAAGGCGCGAACGACGCGGATGCCCATCAACTGCTCCCTGAGGATGCGGTTGATGTTGTCGATGCGCTTCTGCATCAGCTGGAACTGCGGAACCATCCGCACGATGACCAGGCCGATCGCGACGATCAGGACCGGCACGCTCACCGCCATCAGCCAGGACAGTTGAAGGTCCTGCTGCAGGGCCAGGACGATGCCGCCGATCGCCAGGATGGGCGCCGAGACGAGCATGGTGCAGGTCATCAGCACGAGCATCTGTACCTGCTGGACGTCATTGGTGGTGCGCGTGATCAGCGACGGCGCGCCGAAGCGGGTGACCTCGCGCTCGGAGAACTCGCCGACCCGGCGGAAGACCGCAGAACGCAGGTCGCGACCGAGCCCCATCGCAACGCGCGCACCGAAGTAGACAGCGGTGATCGCGCACGCGATCTGGGCGAGCGTGATGACGAGCATGAGGATGCCGGTGCTGAGGATGTATCCGGTGTCACCTTTGGAGACCCCGTTGTCGATGATGTCGGCGTTGAGGGTGGGCAGGTAGAGCGAAGCGATCGACTGAAGCAACTGGAAGAAGACAACGGCAACGAGCAAGCCGACGTGCGGCCGAAGGAATTGGCGCAGAATCCTGATCAGCATTGACATCCTCGTTGATTTGCCGGTCGGCCGGCCCCAGGGCCAGACCGATTAGTCACTCACACAATAGTGCGCCCATTTCATCCCGGTATCGACGGTGGGTGCGCAGTCGTGTTGCCGAGGTGGAACTCGCTCGTAAACGCGAGAGGGTCCGGATGCCCGCCCGCGAGCATCTCGACGATCGCGCGACCCGCCGCCCGGCCTTTCTCGACCGCGGGCTGGGCGAGTGTCGTCAGGTCGTACGGCCACAGGCCGTCCACGCGCACGCCGTCGAACCCGACGACGCTGAGTTCGGCGGGCACCGCGATCCCGAGGTCCTCTGCAGCGCGGATGACGCCTGCGGCGAGGAGGTCGCTCTGGGCGATGATCGCCGTGGGGCGCGTCTCCGGGTCGGCGAGAAGAGCGCGCGCGGCGATCGTGCCCTCCTCCACGAAGCTCCCCGTCGTGACGAAGCCGATCGCGTCCGGGAACACATCGCGTGCGCCGGCGAGGCGCTCGAGCGCCGTGTTCGACGTTCCAGCGGCCTCCAGCTCCGGGGTCAGCATGGCGTGACGACGGCCCCGGTCGAGCGGCAGCGAGACGATCGCGACGCGTTCGTGCCCGAGCGCACGCAGGTGCTCGGCCGCGACCCGCGTGGCGCTGCGATTGTCGAGCGAGAAGACCAGCACGCCATCGGCGGGCTCCCCCTCGATGGCGACGAGCGGGATGCCGCGCCGCCGGATTGCCGCGACGGATTCGTTGAGCCGGGGCGAGCATCCGATGAGCACTGCGGCGTCCATCGACGCATCCTCGATGTGCGCGGAGGCAGCGCCCGTGTCGGCCAGAAGCAGGAGTCCAGCGTCGAGCGAAGCAATCGCCTCGGAGAGCCCATCCATCACTGCGAGCTTGATCGGATCACGGAAGGCATCGCGCACGCGCTCCTCGACCACGACACCGACGATGCCCGAGCGACCACGGCGGAGGGAGCGTGCGCGCGGATCGGGACCTGCATAGTTGAGCTCGCGCGCGGCGGTGAGCACGCGCTCGCGCGTCGCATCCGAAACCGGACCGGCAGTCCCGAAAGCGAGAGACGCCGTCGAGTTCGACACACCGGCACGCCGAGCCACGGCCGCCAGGGTCGGACGCGCGCCGGGCGAGTGCTCGTTGCTCAGTTCATTCACCTCAGTCACCGCGCCTTCTTCCCGGATGCTTGCCAACGCGCCGTCTCGTTCGATAGCTTATTCGAAACACATCGAATCGATTCGATACAGGCTTGATTCCTCAGCCAGAGTCGCCGCCTTTCGCGGACGACGCAACCAACACACGGATCGCGATCCTCATGGCACACACGACATCCAACCTCACCGTCACACGTTCCCGTGCGGAGCTTCTGGCGTGGCGCAACGCCGTCTTCGTGATCTTCTCGCTGAGCGGTCTTAGTCTCGCGACCTGGGTCGTGCGCATTCCCGGGGTCCGCGATGGCTTGCATCTCGGTCTCGACAACGTCGGTTTCCTCATCCTCGCCATGTCGATCGGGGCGATCCTGGGGCTTTCGGCATCCGCGCCGCTCCTCGCCAGGCTCGGCGCGCGTCGCGGCATGGTCCTCTCGCTCGCCATCGTCGCGACCGGGATGGTCCTCGTCGGGTGCGGCTCCTCTTTCCTGCACTTCGCGCCGGTCGTCGCACTGGGGCTCGCCCTCCTGGGCTTCGGCAACGGGTCGGTCGACGTCATGATGAATGTCGAGGGCGCAGCAGCCGAGCGTGAGATCGGCAAGACGCTCATGCCGCTCATGCACGCGTTCTTCAGTGTCGGCACGGTCATCGGTTCCGGTCTCGGCGCCGTCGCGACCGCGCTGAACATCACTGTCGCCTGGCACCTCATCGGGATGGCCGTCGTCGTCGTGATCGTCGCGGTCATCGCGGTGCGCTACGTGCCCCGCCGCGAAATGCTCGGCGACGCGACATCCGGCGACCACACAAAACCCGACTGGCGCTCGCGCCTGCGGGAGAACCTCGCGGTCTGGGCCGACTGGCGCCTCCTCCTTATCGGCGTCGTCATGCTCGGGATGTCTTTTGCCGAGGGCTCGGCGAACGACTGGCTCACGCTCGCCGTCGTCGACGACCACCACCAGTCGGATTCGACGGGCGCCATAGTGTTCGGATGCTTCGTCGCAGCCATGACCGTCGGTCGCGTTCTCGGCGGCCCGGTTGTCGACCGCATCGGGCGGGCGGCCGCGATCCGGGCGACCGCGGCGATCGGTGTAGCCGGCCTGCTGTTGTTCATCCTCGGCGGGCCGCTCTGGCTCGTCATCGTGGGCGCCGTGTGCTGGGGCCTCGGCGCCTCGCTCGGCTTCCCGCTCGGGATGTCGGCGGCGGCCGACAACACGGACCACCCGGCCGCCCGCGTGAGCGCAGTCGCGACGATCGGCTACTGCTCGTTCCTCGTGGGTCCGCCACTGATCGGCATCCTCGGCAAGAACATCGGGCTGCTGAACGCCCTGTACTTTCTCGTCGGCCTTCTCGTGCTCTCCGCGCTGGCCGCGGCCGCGGTGCGCGAACGGCGGCCCGTGGCGGTTGAGTAACGCGCGCAGCGAGCGTCATGCTGGTTGAGTAACGCGCGCAGCGAGCGCAACGAAACCCCGGAACTCGCCGAGCGGCGGTTTCGATACGCGCTGGCGCGCTACTCAACCGACACAGGCGGCCTACTCAACCAGCACAGGCGCACGGCACAACCGACTAATGTCGATACGTGCGCCTCGTCATTGCCAAGTGTTCCGTCGACTACGCGGGCCGTCTCAGCGCACACCTCCCCCTCGCGACACGCCTGCTCATGGTCAAGTCCGACGGCAGCCTGCTCGTGCACTCCGACGGCGGCTCGTACAAGCCGCTCAACTGGATGAGCCCGCCGTGCACCCTGAGTCTCATCGATCCGGACGACGACCAGGCGGATGCCGGCGTCACCGAGATCTGGAAAGTCACCCAGGCGAAGACGGCCGACATGCTCATCGTCTCCATCCACGAGATCCTGCATGACTCCGCGCACGAACTCGGCATCGACCCCGGCCTGCAGAAGGACGGCGTCGAGGCGCACCTGCAGGTGCTCCTCGCCGAGCAGATCGACCTCCTCGGCGACGGCCACACGCTGGTTCGCCGCGAGTACATGACCGCGATCGGGCCGGTGGACATCCTTGCGCGCGATTCGAAAGGCGCCGCCGTTGCGGTCGAACTCAAACGCCGCGGCGACATCGACGGCGTCGAGCAGCTCACGCGCTATCTCGAGTTGATGAACCGCGATCCGCACCTCGCGCCCGTGACGGGAGTCTTCGCCGCACAGGAGATCAAGCCGCAGGCGCGCACGCTCGCCGAGGATCGCGGCATCCGCTGCCTGGTTCTCGACTACGACGCCATGCGCGGCCTCGACGACAGCGCCAGCAGGTTGTTCTAGCCGTGAAACCCGCACCCCGCTTTCCCAAGAGCTACGAGAACGTGGCGGTCAGGCGCGCGCTTGAAACGCTCGCGACCGAGCCGAGCCTCGATGGGCTGACCACGCTCATGCGGGCAGCGCTCACCGGTGGCCTCGTGGTGGATGTCACGGGGTCGACCGCAGAAACCGGCACGCGCATCCGCACCATCGCGTCCACAACAGGCGAGCTCGTGCTGCCGCTCTTCACGTCGATGGCCGAGCTTCAGCGTGCCGTCGGCGCGGCGGTGGCCAGCACGTCGGCGGAGAGCGCGGGCGCCCGGGTGCAGGCCGTCGTCATCCCGGCGAGGGAGGCCCTTGCGCTCATTACGACCGCGGAGTTCGTGGCCGTACAGTTCAACCCGGGTGGCACGACGATGATCGTGGCGCGCTCGCACGTGGAGAACGCGCTCAAATGAGAGAAAGTTGCGATTCCGGCCGCCCCACCTAATATAGGACGGTTATGAACAACCCCACGCTGACCGTCACGCGAACCTGGACCTGCATCCTGTTCGACCTGGACGGCACACTCACAGACTCTGCGCCCGGCATCACCAAGTCGATTGCCGTCACGCTCGAGGCCATGGGCCTCCCTGTTCCCACCCCTGCCGAGCTCGTCGAGTACGTCGGTCCTCCGCTGCTCGATTCATTCCGCGAATTCGCCAACATGGACGAAGCGACGGCACGCGAGGCGCTCACGATCTACCGCGCGAATTACCACGATGAAGGCGCATTCGACAGCGCCGTCTTCCCCGGTATCAAGGGACTGCTGCAGCGCCTGAAGGAATCGGGCGTTCCGCTCGCCGTCGCGACCAGCAAGCCGGAAAAGCAGGCCAAGCGCATCCTCGACTACTTCGAGCTGTCCGAGTATTTCGACGTGATCTGCGGCGCCTCAGACGACGAGTCGCGCAGCGCCAAGGTGGATGTCGTTGCCGAAGCGCTGCGGAGGCTGGGCGAGCTGGGTGTCGATCTCACCCATACCGTCATGGTCGGCGACCGTTCGCACGACGTGGAGGGCGCCGGCGAGCACGGCCTGCCGACCATCATTGTCGAGTGGGGTTACGGATCGCCGGCCGAGGCGGCCGGTGCCATTGCCGTCGTGCATTCGACCGACCAGCTGAGCGCACTGCTGCTCGGCTGAACCACACCGCACGCGGCCGCTCGGCCGGTCGGCGGCACCGCACGCGCCCGCTTGGCCGCCAGCCCGCTATCTTGCAAGCCGCTCCACGATCATGCCGAACAGGGATGGGCTTGCAACAGCGGCAGGTACGACACGTGACCTCAGTGGCGAGCGCGCGGCCGCAACAAGCCCGGAGGTGAGCACGCGAAAGTCGCGGGTGGCACGCATCCACTCACGTTCGTAGGCTTGCGCGTCGCCGCCCACAATGCTCCGGATGGCCGCAGCCGCCTGCGTGAATCCCACGCGCAGGCCCTCGCCCGTGAGCGCGTCCACGTAGCCTGATGCGTCGCCGGCCAGGAGCACACGGCCTGCCGTGCGCCGCTTCGTTCGCTGCCGCAGCGGACCGGCGCCGCGAACCGTGCTGGCGACATCCGCACCGTCGAGTCGATCGGCGAGTCCAGGCACACGCGTGAGCGTCGACGTGAAATCCAGATACCGCGGCCCGAGCAACGCTACTCCGACGGTCCCCGCGTCGACGGGTGTCACATAGGCCTCGACCTCGGGCGTCCAGTGCACTTCGACGAGGTCGGTCCATGGTGCGACGCGAAAGTGACGGCGGATGCCGAATCGGCGGCGTTCCCCGGTGACCTCCCGGCCGGCGAGGCCCGCCAGACGACGCACCGTCGAGTGCAGGCCGTCGCAGCCGACGACCCAGTCGGCGCGGATCGGCGGGAAGCCGACGCCCGTGGCCGTCACGCCGGCGTCGCCTTGCTCGAGACCGGCGACCTTGCCCGCGATCCACGTGACGCCAAGCTCGCCTGCGCGCCGGAAGAGCGCCTCGTGCAGCACCGTGCGCCGGACCCCGCGACCGGTGCCGGACCGGAATGCGTGCTCCACCCGGAGCGTGCCGCTGACATAGGCAATGCCCGCGAAGTCATGGCCGACGGGTTGCACGCCCAGCCGCTCAAGCGCGTGGACCGCACCCGGCATGAGGCCTTCGCCGCAGGCCTTGTCGATCGACCCCTGCCGCGGCTCGATGATCGTGACATCGAGGCCGGCGAGACGCGCTTCGATCGCAGCGGCGAGCCCGACCGGGCCGCCGCCGACAATGAGCACGCCGACATCCGCGGTCATCCGGCTTCCGCAGCTTTCGAGACACCCGCAGCGCTTGAGACACCCGCAGCGGTAGCGAGCGCCCGGTTCTCCGCGGGGATCCGCACGGCGAACAGCAGCACAGCATTGAGCACGGTGAACGCGAGCGCCGTGATCCACGCCGAATGCACGAGCGGCAGCGCGAATCCCTCGACCACGACAGCGACGTAATTCGGATGCCGCAGCCACCGATACGGACCGCTCGCGACGAGTGCGAGCCCGGGCACCACGATCACCCGCGTGTTCCAGCGCGGACCAAGCGTGGCGATGCACCACCACCGCAACGCCTGGCTCCCCAGGACCAGGACGAACATGGGCCAGCCGAGCCACGGCAGGAACGGCCGGCCGGAGATCCAGACCTCGGCGATGCAGGCGAGCAAAAGGCCCGCGTGCAGCGCGACCATCGGCGGGAAGTGTCCCCTGCCGTATTCCACGCCGCCGCGCGCGAACGACCAGCGCGCGTTGCGCGCCGAGACGATGAGCTCGGCGATGCGCTCGGCGCCGGTCGCGAGCACGAGCACGGTGTACCAGATCACGCGACCGCCTCCACAATCGCATGCGGCCAGCGCAGCAGCACGAGTTCCGCGGTCACGCCCGGCCCGAGCGCGAACAGCAGGCCGTTCGTCCCTGGCGCAGGCCCACTATCGATCAGTTCGGCCAGCACGTGCAGGACCGCCGCCGACGACAGGTTCCCCGCGTGCGCGAGGGAACGCCAGCTGGCATCCAGCGCCCCGTCGGGCAGCTCAAGCGCGCGCGCGAACGCTTCGAGCACCTTGGGGCCGCCTGGATGCGCGGCCCACGCGCCGACCTGTTCGATCGTCAGGCCATGTGCGGCCAGAAGGCCGGCGGCATCCTCTGCGAAGTTGCGGTCGATGACCTCGGGCACTCCGGCGCTCAATACGATTCGGAAGCCCGTGCCGCCGATGTCCCAGCCGATAACGTCCTCGGTGTCGGGGTAGAGCCGGCTGCGCGTGTCGATCACGTCCGGCCCTGCCAGGCCGAGCCGCGCCGCGCGCTTGGTGCCGGCCATGACGACCGCGGCCGCGCCGTCGCCGAAGAGCCCGCTCGCCACGATGTTGGCCATCGAGTCGTCGCCCTGCTGCACCGTGAGCGAGCAGAGTTCGACCGAGACGAGCACGGCGATCTCATCCGGATGCCCGACCAGGTAGTCGTTGACGCGCGCGATCCCGGCCGCGCCGGCCACGCAGCCCAGCCCGAACGACGGGAGCCGCTTGACGTCGGGCCGCAGTCCGAGCCGCGCCACGAGCTGCGCATCGATCGACGGGGCCGCGATTCCGGTCACCGACGTGAAGAGCAGGAAATCGACGTCGGCCGGGGTCAGACCGGCCGTCGCGAGCGCGTTGAGCAGCGCCCGCTCGGCGAGCTCGGTGCCCGCAGAAATGAAGAGATCGT
>JAUZGC010000249.1 GCA_030840105.1 Microbacteriaceae bacterium | reverse complement strand
CCTCATTATCTTCTCGCCAGTGACCAGCTTCACGTTCGTGGTCGCCGCCGTGCTCCTCGGCGCGGGGTTCGGGATGCTCTTCGGTCTCGTCTCGTACGCGATCAACCGCCGCCGTCGTGACTACACGTCGGTCATGCAGGTGATTGCGACAAGCTATTCGGTCATCGTCGACCCGGATCTCGTCAATCGCGCACGGAACCTGATCGCCGGAGGAGGGGTGGTTGCCCCTGCTGCCGCGGCTCCTGCGGCACCCGCTCCTGAGGCGCCTCGTACGCCGGGCGGTCCGAGTGATCCCGAGTCTTCTGGCGCACCAGGCGCTCCAGGCGCACCAGGCGCGGACGAGCCGCACCCTTCGGATGCTCCTCCCTCCCCGGGTCACACGCCCAATCACTGAGCGTCCGGTCAAGCGGAAGCTCGCGGGGCTCGATAGTACTTCCGCCTCGATCTCTGCGCCCGTATGTAACGTGCGCACCCGGGCGCGCGGGCGCACACGTTACGCGCGGGCGCACTCACTGCTCCGGGTCGCGCGCCGCGGTCGTTGCGCCGTGCTGTCAGGAGGCGAGCCGCTGCACCCAGGCCTCGACCTCGTCGGCCGTGCGCGGAATCGCGATCGAGAGGTTCTCCGCGCCGTCGGACGTCACGAGGATGTTGTCCTCGATCCGGACCCCGATGCCGCGGAAATGCTCCGGCACGGTCAAATCATCCGGCTGGAAGTACAGGCCAGGCTCAATCGTGAAGATCATGCCGGGCTCGAGGATGCCGTCGAGGTACAGCTCGCGGCGAGCCTGCGCGCAGTCGTGCACGTCGAGCCCCAGGTGGTGGCTCGTGCCATGCACCATGTAGCGGCGATGGTGCTGGTTGTCCGCCTCGAGCGCCTCCTCGGCGGTGACCGGTAGCAGCCCCCACTCGGCGGTGCGCCGCGCGATCACGGCCATCGCCGTCGCGTGAATCTCGCGGAACCGGATGCCGGGCTTGACGATCGCGAAGGCCGCGTCCGCAGCTTCACGTACGGTCTCGTAGACCAGGCGCTGGGTCTCGGAAAAGCGACCGTCGATCGGCAACGTTCGCGTGATATCCGCCGTGTAGTAGCTTTCGACCTCGACGCCGGCGTCGACCAGGATGAGGTCGCCGGGTACGACGGAACCGTCATTGCGGGTCCAATGCAGGATGCATGCGTGCGGTCCGCTCGCCGCGATCGTGTCGTAGCCGACCGCGTTTCCGTCGGCTCTGGCACGTCCGTTGAACACGCCCTCGACGAGACGCTCGCCGCGCGCGTGCGCGGTGATCCGGGGCAGGTCTTCGATGATGTCGTCGAAGCCGCGCGCGGTCGCGGCGATCGCAAGACGGATTTGTTCGACCTCGTACGAATCCTTGATGAGGCGAGACTCTGACAGATCGCGGGCGAGTTCGTCGTCGCCCTGATGCGCCTCGACGTCCGCGATGCGGTCATCGAGATTGATGAGACGGAGCCCGTCGACCTGCTCAGTGAGTGCGGCGTCGGCCTCGCGCACGATGAGAGTGTTCTCGTCGGTTTCCTCGATCACGCTCGCGACATCCGCAATGCCGCGGGTGTCCAGGCCCAGGTCGGAGGCGACCTGGGCCAGCGAAGGGCGGCTTCCGATCCAGAATTCGCCAATGGCGGGGTTGGCGTAGAACTCGGCGGAATCGCGGCCGGCACGCTCGCGGAAGTACAACGTGGCGTCATGGCCGTTCGCATTCGGCTCGAGCACGAGCACGCTGCCGGGCTCGGAGTCGGAACCCCAGCCGGTCAGGTAGGCGAAGGCCGAGTGGGCGCGGAACGGGAAGTCGGTGTCGTTCGAACGCTGCTTGAGCACACCGGCCGGAATGATGAGCCGCTTGCCCGGATGCTGGGCGGAGAGGCGGGTGCGGCGCTCGCTCGCGAAGGCCGCCTGCTCGCGCGCGGCGGGAGTCGTCTCGGGGTGCCCGGCCCAGCCGCCCGCGATGTACTCCCGGAACCTTTCCGAGCCCGGCGTGGTCGACCGATTGGCGGTCGCCCGCGGCTCGGGAGTCGCATCCTTTTTTTCGTCGGTCCCTGTGTTGGTGCTCCCGTTTGTGCTCGTGGCCATGTCGCCATTCTTCCACCCGCGCTCGCGCGAACGCTGCGTCGCGCGGATCCTGCGAGTGCGAAGCGCATCTACGATGAAGGAATGGGTGATGCGCGACGATTTCGGGGTCCCGTCGACCTGCACACCCACTCCAGTGTCTCGGACGGCACGGAAACACCCGCCGAGGTCGTTCGCGCCGCTGCCGCTGCCGGTCTCGGCGTGGTCGCCCTCACCGACCACGATTCAACGGCCGGCTGGCAGGATGCGGCGGCGGCGGTCGCCAACACGTGGACAGCGGCGGGGACCGGGCTCATGCTCATCCCCGGGATGGAGCTCAGCACCCGCATCGAGTTCGCGAGCGTGCACATGCTCGGCTACCTCTTCGACCCCACCAATGAGGCGCTCGTCGCGGAGACCGAGCGCATCCGCAGCGGGCGGCTTCGACGTGCGGAGGAAATGGTCTCGCGCATCGCCGCGGATTACGACCTGACCTGGGCCGATGTCGTCGCGCAGACCACCAAAGGGGCAACCGTGGGCCGGCCGCACATCGCCGATGCGCTTGTCGCCCGCGGGCTCGTCGCGACCCGCAGTGACGCGTTTGCCGGCATCCTGCACTGGAAAGCCGGCTATTACCAGCCTCATTACGCACCGGATCCGTTGACTGGCGTGCGCCTCATCCGCGCCGCCGGTGGGGTGCCCGTGCTCGCTCACCCCGGGACTGCGGGCCGTGGCCGGGTGATCCCCGAGGACAGGCTCGCGAGGCTCGTCGATGCCGGCCTGTTCGGGCTCGAAATCGACCACCGCGAGAATACGGATGACGGCAAAGCGCGCCTGCACGAACTCGCGTCGCGCTTCGGCCTGGCCATCACTGGGTCGAGCGACTATCACGGTCTGGGCAAGCCCAACCAGCTGGGCGAGAACACGACGGCTCCGGAAGTGCTTGACGCAATCATCGCCGAGGCGTCCGGATCCCAGCCGATTACGGGCTAGCCTGAATCGGGGGTCGCAACCGGTTTGCAAGTGAGGTGGTCCATGAGGCGTGCAGTGTTGGCAGTGCTCGTGATTGCCACGCTTACCGCGGTGGGAGGAACGGCGACGGTTGCGTACGCCGACACGAGTTATCCGAGCTGGGGCGATGTGCAGGCGGCCAAAGCCAGTCAGGCGGCCACACAGGCCGAGGTCAACACGATCAACACGCTCCTCACCGGGCTCCAGGCCACGGCCGACCAGACGAGCATGACGGCGATCACCCGTGCGGCAGAGTACGCAAAGGCGCAGGCAGACCTCGCGGCGGCAACCGCGACGGCGAGCCAGTTGCGAGCTCAGGCGGATGCCGCGACGGCCACTGCAGACAGCCTCCGAAAGCGCAGTGGCCAGCTCACCGAGCAGCTCTCGCACGCTGGCGGCCAGGATCTCCAGTTGGGTATTTTTCTCAGTGGGAAGGCATCCGGCGAATTGCTGTACCAGCTCGGAGCCATGTCGAAGCTCGCCGACCAGGCCAGCTCGCTCTTCACCAAGGCGGCGGCACAGAGCAACACTGCGCACGCTCTGAGCAGCCAGGCGGATGTGGCACAGGCCGCGAGGGACAAGCTCGCCGCCGCCGCGCACACGAGCCTCGTCGCAGCCCAGGCCGCGCAGCAGGCAGCGGATGCCGAGCTCGCCAAGCAGAAGGCCGCGGGAGACGTGCTCTATGCGCAGCTGGCCACACTCAAGAACACGACTGCCTCGGTCGAGCAGGCCTACGCGCAGGGCGTTGCGGCGGCCCAGGCATACCAGAACCAGCAGCACTCGACTGGATCGGCCAACAGCTTTGCGCCACCGCCTGGTGTTGTGGTCAACCCCATGGCCGCGCGCGCATATGCCGCGAGCGTCATGGGCGCGCACGGGTGGGCCCCCAGCCAGATGACGTGCCTGACCCTGTTGTGGAATCACGAATCCGGATGGCGGGCGGACGCCTACAACACCTCGAGCGGTGCGTACGGCATCCCGCAGGCGCTCCCGGCGAGCAAGATGGCGAGTGCAGGTGCCGACTGGGCGACCAATGCCGACACCCAGATCAACTGGGGCCTCGGTTACATCGCGAGCCGGTACGGATCACCGTGCGCCGCGTGGGCGTTCGAGACCAGCCACGTCCCTAACTGGTACTAGCCGTACTGTCGGTCGAGTAGCGCGCTTAGCGCGCGAATCGAGAGCCGCAGATTCGATACGGCGTGGTACTTCGTGCCTCGCTACTCAACCAGCCCTACGCAGCGGGCGCAGCACCGCCGGTGCGGCGGCGCGTGCGGGTGCGGCGACGCGGCGCATTGTTGCCGTCGTGGTGCTCTGAACCGCGACCGTCATGCGTACCTGAGGCCGGCACATGCTCGGATGCCGCGGACTCGCTGGCTCCGGTAGCGACGGGCTGGCCGCCGCGGGTGCGGTTGCGGTTCCTCGCGCTCGCCGGGCGATCGCTCGATCCGCCGCCCGACCTCGATGCTTCACGTCCGCCACTGCGCTCGCGCGGCGGCACGTCGGACTTCGCGGCAGGCGTCGACTTGAGGCGGCCTTTGGATCCAGCGGGGATGTCCAGGTCCGCAAACAGGTGCGGCGACGACGAATACGTCTCGGTCGGCTCCGGCTGGCCGAACTCGAGCGCACGGTTGATGAGCGCCCACTTGTGCAGGTCGTCCCAGTCGACGAACGTGACGGCGATTCCGGACTTGCCGGCGCGGCCCGTGCGGCCGGCGCGGTGCAGGTAGGTCTTCTCGTCCTCGGGGATGGTGTGGTTGATGACGTGCGTGACATCGTCAACGTCGATACCGCGCGCTGCGACATCCGTAGCGATCAGGATGTCCTTCTTGCCGGCCTTGAACGCGGCCATGGCGCGCTCGCGCTGCTCCTGGTTGAGGTCGCCGTGCACCGCGGCGGCGTTGAAGCCACGGTCGCCCAGCTCTTCGACGAGTCGCGCGGCGGCGCGCTTGGTGCGCGTGAACACCACGGTCTTGCCGCGGCCCTCGGCCTGCAGGATGCGGCCGATCACCTCGTCCTTATCGAGCGCGTGGGCGCGGTAGATCAGGTGCTTGATGTTGGCCTGGATCTGGCCCTCGTCCGGATCCGTCGCGCGGATGTGAATGGGCCGGCTCATGAAGCGGCGGGCGAGCGCAACGATCGGACCGGGCATGGTCGCCGAGAACAGCATGGTGTGGCGGGTCGCCGGCGTCTGCGAGAAGAGTTTCTCGATGTCGGAGAGGAAGCCGAGGTCGAGCATTTTGTCTGCTTCGTCAAGCACCATCTCGCGCACTCCGGCGAGGCTCAGCAGGCGCTGGCTGGCAAGGTCGAGCAGGCGGCCGGGCGTGCCGACCACGATCTGCGCGCCGGCCTTGAGTTCCTCAATCTGGCCCTCGTACGCCTTGCCGCCGTAGATCGCGACGATGCCGGTCTCACGATTTGCGGATGCTGCCACGAGGTCCTCGTAGACCTGGAGGCACAGCTCGCGCGTGGGAACGACAACGAGGGCCTGCACGCCGGGCTCCGGGTTCAGGCCCAGGCGCTGGATGATGGGCAGCCCGAAACCGAGTGTCTTGCCGGTTCCGGTCTTGGCCTGGCCGATGATGTCCTGGCCGTCGAGGGCCAGCGGAATGGTCTGTGCCTGGATCGGAAACGGTTCGACGATGCCCTTGGCGGCCAGTGCGTCGACCATGTCCTGGTCGATGTTAAGTTCGGAGAAAGTCACGTATTCAAGCCTGTCGGTTGATCGATTAAAGGTCTACGCCTTCTTCGATACCGAGGCGTAGGGCCACCGATCCAACGCCGGTAGCACCAACAGCCTAGTTCACCACCCGTCGCATACACTGGCGTATGTGGCATCCTGGTTTTCGCGTCGTCGCCCTCTGGTAGAGATTCCTCGACTCAAACCCCGGAGCGAGAAGCGTGCCGCGACCCGAGTCGACCTGCACGAACTTGCGCCCGACCTCCTCGGCTATCTCGGACAGTCTGCCTATCTGCAGCTCGGGGTTTTCGAGTCGCTGTCGCGCGCCGCGTCTGCCGCGTCTGACTTCGATGCGAAGGACGGAATCAGCAGGGCGGCTGGTCTTGCGCTCGCCAAGTATCAGGGTCTCGTCGCGGAGATCCGTCGTCGGGGGGACGAACCGGCCGCGGTCATGCAGCCGTTCGCGGGAGCGGTCGACGGCTTTCACGCCGTGGTCGCGGGTGCCGATTGGCAGGAGTGCCTGCTCGGCGTGCATGTGACCGCCGGCCTGCTCGACGACTTCTTCATCCGCCTCGCCGATGGGCTGACGGGAGACTCCGGGCCGCGTGCCGCCCAGTTGCTCGGCCTCGACTCCGGCCAGGATGCCGTTGTGCAGATTCTGCGGGATGCGATTGCCGCCGATCCGCGCCTGGCATCGCGCCTTGCCATGTGGGGTCGGCGCCTGGTCGGCGACACGCTGCTGGTCGCCCGGTCGGCGCTGCACCACTCGAAGAACCTGGATTCGGATGAGCAGCGTATCGAGCCCATTTTCACGGAGCTCATTGCCGCACACACGCGCCGCATGGATGCGCTCGGCTTGACCGCCTAGTTGCTGTGTCGGTCGAGCAGGCCACTCACTCGATTGGTCGAGTAGGCCCGCCACCCTGTTGGTCGGGTCGGCGCGCCACCCTGTTGGTCGAGTAGGCCCGCCAGGGCCGTATCGAGACCCCGAATTGGGTCTGTCGCCGCCCGTCCGTTGCTAACTCAGGCTGGATCCGAGGATTGGGGCCCAATCCGGCCGATATTGGCCCAACTTGGCTGACTCTGCCTGAGTTAGCAACGCGGGGCGTCCCGAAGCGGGGGGCGGTTTCGGTACGGCCCCGGTACTGGCCGAGTCGCTGCGCGACCAGATTCATGCACGATCGCAGCCGATCGTGCTCAACCGGCACCAAACACGACTCAACCGGCACCCGATGCGCGCTCAGTGGGGGAGCGGTGCGCCCTTGCTCAGGTTCGCGAGGAGGACGGTATCCGCATTGGTGCGCACCCGGCCGACCACAAGGTCGATGACGACGACGATTACGGCGGTCCCGACCAGCGTGATGGTCCAGATCCAGCCGCCATTCCACTTGAGACCGACCCAGGTCAGGCCGACCCACAGCGCCGAGGCGACCGCTACGCCGATCGCGGGCAGGAGCGCCGCGCCATGCGTGTGGCGGTGGGGCAGGAAATACCGGGCGCCAAGTCCGAGGATCGCCCCAGCGAGGGTTACGAAGAGCAGCTCCACAGATGCCCGCTAGCCGACGAATCCGATGCGGCGCGACTCTTCCGTGCCGACCTCGACGTAGGCGATGCCGGCGACGGGGACGATGTAGAGCTTGCCTTTGTTGTCTGCCAGCTGTAGGAACACGCTCCCGCTGTTCAGCGCTGACTCCACCTGCTCGGTGATCTCTGCGGACGTCTGGGCGGACTCGAAGCTGAGCTCGCGAGGGGCGTTGAGAATGCCGATGCGGATATCCACGACTGGTGCCTTTCGGTTGGGCGGACGCGTGCCTGACGCCTGTCTGCCCAGAATAGGACAGATCACCTGAGCGCTTCGCATCGTTCTCTGTCGGCGGAAGCCGTTACCTTTGCAGTCGTGACGATCCAGGGATTCTCCGCACGTGCGGCCGCCGTAACCGCCCCGGCCATTTCCACCCTTGACACGTCCCAGCGCGCGGTCCTCGCTCTCGCGGATGACGCATCCGCCGCCGTTATCGGCGCTCCGGGCACGGGCAAGACGACCACCCTCGTCGAATTCGTCGCGGATCGGGTCGCTGGCCGCGGTTTCTCGCCGGACGAGATCGTGGTCCTGACTGCGACGCGCACGTCGGCCACGCGCTTGCGCGACCGGCTGGCCGTTCGGTTGGGCGTCCCGACGAACGGGCCGCTGGCCCGAACGGCCACCTCGCTTGCCTTCCAGATCGTGGGGGACCGGGCGCGGATGGCCGGCATCGAGGTGCCGAGGCTCCTCACGGGCGGAGAACAGGACCAGATCATCGCCGAGCTGCTCGCGGGCCACGAGGAGGACGGCGGGGGGCCGGACTGGCCGGACCCGCTCGTCGAGGAGGTCCGCGGCCTGCGCGGCTTCCGCACGGAGCTGCGGGAGCTCATGGCGCGGTGTGTGGAGCACGGGGTCGCGCCGTCCCAGCTGGCCACGCTCGGCCGCGAGCAGGAACTGCCGGAGTGGGTCGCGGCCGCGCAGTTCATCGCCGAATACCAGCGCGTCGTCGACAGCTACCGAGGCAATTTCGTCGATTCCGCCGAGCTTCTGGCCGATGCGACGCTCGTGGTTCGCGCGGGCGAAGGG
>JAUZGC010000284.1 GCA_030840105.1 Microbacteriaceae bacterium | reverse complement strand
GCGTCTGGAACACGATCTGCAGTTCGGCACGGGCAAGCTGCTGGCCGACGCACTGGTGGCGGCCGTATCCGAAGCCGAGTTCCTGGCTGGCGTCGCGGGTGAAGTCCAGCTTGTCGGGATCCGGGTAGGCGGCAGCATCCCAGTTGGCTGGCGCCAAGTCGATGATGATTCCCTCGCCGGCGCGGATGGTCTCGCCGCCGATCTCGATGTCCTCGAGCGCGACGCGACGCTGCCCGTTCTGGATGATCGACAGGTAGCGCATGAGTTCCTCGGCCGCGTTGGCGACGAACTTGGGGTCATCCGAATCACGCAGTAGCGCAGCCTGTTCCGGATTCTCGAGGAGCGCCAACACGCCGATGCCGATCATGTTGGCCGTGGTTTCGTGACCCGCGATGAGAAGGCCGGTGCCCAGCTGCGCGGCTTCCTTCACGCTGATCTCGCCTGCGGTCACGCGTTCGGCCAGATCCGACACCGCGTCCTCGGCCGGGTTCGCCATCTTGGTCTCGACGAGATTGATCAGATACTTGTGGAGGCTCATGGCCCCCTTCTGGCCGTCTTCCGCCGACGCGTAGCGGGCCAGACCGACGTTCGCGTGGTGCTGGAAGAACTCGTGGTCTTCGTACGGCACCCCCAGCATCTCGCTGATCACCTTGGTGGGCACCGGCAGCGCGAGCTTCGTGACGATGTCGGCGGCCTGCGGGCCTGCCAGGATCGCGTCGATGCACTCGTCGGTCACCTCTTGGATGGCGGAGCGCAAGCCCTCAACGCGCTTGAAGGTGAACGGCTTTGACAGCATCCGGCGAAACCGGGTGTGCTCCTCGGCGTCGGAGGTGAACACCGACCGGGGCCGCTTGTTCACCGAGGAAAGCAAGTGCTCGTTCCAGTGCGGGAAGCCGTCAATCCGGTCGTCGACGCTGACGCGGGGGTCGGCGAACAACTCCCGTGCCACATCGTGGCCGGTGATCAGCCATGGTGTGCTGCCGTCCCAGATCTTCACGCGGGACAGCGGCTTGACCGCACCCATCTCGAGCATCTGAGGTGGCGGTGCGAACGGGCACGTCGCGTCCCGGTCCATCGGGTACTCGGGGATGTCGGTTGCGGTTCCGGTCAAGGTTTCGGACATGGAGTCCTTCTCATTCCTCGATGTCGATGGCTAGCGCTGGGCAAGCCGCGGCGGCCTTGCGGGCGTTGTCGGCTTGGTCGTGTGGTGGGCTCTCAACCAGCAGCACGACGACACCGTCGTCGTCGCGCTGGTCAAACACGTCGCTGGCGTTCAACACGCACTGGCCTGATGAGACGCATTTGTCTTGGTCGACAGTCACTTTCACGTCAGGGGTGCTCCGTGACTGGCGCCTGCCAGAGTCCGACGATCGCGTCGATGAGTCCGGATCCGACTGCGCTCCAGCTGGTTCGCGGGACATCGGCGGCCTCGGCGAACGCACGCTCGAAGTCGGCACACGTGTGCATCATCAGGTTGCGCGCCATGATGTTGCGCTCGGTCACGACGGCCATCGGCAGATCGGGCAGGCAGCGGGTGATGCCGTCAACGACCTGCACCAGCGACGGTGACGCGAGCGCATCCTTGATCACGATCTTGTGATAAGCCGGGTCCGTCAGCGCCTGAGCGGCGAACCGCGCATACCAGGTCGGGTTTCCGAGCTGCGCCAGGTGTTCGGTCAGTGAGCACACCAGACAGGCGATCCAGTCCCGCAACTCCGTGGAGTCACCGGTCGCGGCGACCATCCGCTCGAGCAGCCGCTCGATCGACGCCCTGTGCTTCTGCTCGATGGCGCGCACCAGGTCGGTCTTCGTGCCGAAGTGATAGCCGACCGCAGCATTGTTGCCCTGCCCGGCCGCCTCGCTGACCTGCCTGTTCGACACCGCGAACACGCCGTGTTCGGCGTAGAGGCGTTCGGCCGCCTTCAGGATTGCCTCTTGCGTGCTCGTGGCCCGATCCGCACGCATGGTCCTGGCTGTCGTCACAAGGCAAGTGAACTCTGTCTTTGCCGTTAAGTCAAGCGACTGATTTAAACTGGCCGATAGGCGCGCGCTTGCCTGCCATCGTTCCCGTTTTCCGTGGCGGATTCCGATTTGAAATAGCGGAGCATGGCGGATGGGCGCGATAAGACCCGAAGTTGGACAGGTCAGTGCGAGCGGTGGCCTGGTTGTCGCAAGGGTTAACGATGTCTCGAAATAGACGGGTTACGAGAGTCTCGAAACTTGGTCTCGGAACAGGTATGTCCGATGACACGGTTGCACAAGCGGCTTACGGCAGGCGGAATGCATTTCGCCGAAACCCACCGCTATGTAGAGGTGACGGCGAAGAGATGCCATTCGCCGGGCACGCCCTTGAGTTGGTGAGTGCCACGGTCGTCGAACTGCAACCCTGACCCGATCACCAGGTCGCGCAGCGTGCCGGATACCAGCACGTCGTTGGGCCCGGCCAGGGCGCTCACCCGCGCCCCGATGTGCACGGCGATTCCGCCGATGTCCTCACCACGCACCTCGCACTCCCCGGTGTGCAATCCGGCGCGCACCTGGATGCCGAGCGTATGTACAGCGTCACGGATCGCCATGGCGCAGCGGATCGCTCGCTGCGGGCCGTCAAGCATGGCCAGGAAGCTGTCCCCTGACGTGCTCACCTCGCGGCCTCGAAATCGTGTGAGCTGCGACCGCACGACAGCGTCGTGCGCGTCCAGCAGGGCATGCCAGTCGCGGTCGCCCATCTCGGCGGCGCGGCGGGTGGAGTCCACGATGTCGGTGAACAGCACTGTGGCCAGCACCCGATCATCGGCCACGTCTGCATGCTGGCCGGTGAGGAACTCAGCGACCGCTTTAAAGGACTCTCGCCATGGTTCGACGAAGTGATATACGTTCCGCCCTGGGAGCTCGACGTGTTTCGCGCCGGGTATGTGATCAGCGATGTATCTGCCCATCGCGGGCAGGATCAATGGGTCGTCGGCGTGCTGGACCACGAGCGTCGGCACGCGAACTGTCGGAAGAACCGCACGCACGTCCATTTTGGTCAGTAGGGGCATTACGACAGCGATGGTGCGTGGGCTGGCGGCCAGGCGTTCCGCCCGAGCCCACGTTGCCCGGATCTCCTCATTCCACGGCATGTCCGGATTAAAGACATGGATGGACTCCCCGGTTCCCCACACCGCGACGGCGGCAGCGTCGTATTCCGCGGGATCGAGCCCATCATTGCGTTCCGGATGCGCGTAGCCCTCGAGTACAACGAGTGCGGTGGTGCGAGACGGATATGTTGCTGCGAACAGCGCCGCTGGTGCCAACGCACCGGGGATTGCGAGGAGAACCGCTTCACTGCTGCCGAGATCGTCAAGCACCGCGGTGATGCTGTCAGCCCACTGCTCCAAGGTCGGCATCGCGCCTGGCTCGACTGGATCAGACGCACCAGTGCCCGGCTGGTCGAAGAAGATGAGTCGACCGAGCGATGTCATGGCCTCAATCCACCCTTGCAGCGACGGCAACTCCGGAAAGACTTCACAGTTTGTGAACCAGTTCGGAACGAAAACGATGTCGCGCTCACCCTCAGGCGACGCCCTATAGGCGACGCGCAAGCCCCCGTTCATCGCATAGCGCGTCTCCGAGAACATTGCGGAAGTGTAAGCCGAGGAGCAGGTCAACTATCGGTGTTGTGCAGCCCAGTGAACCCAGGTGTTCGGCCTGGTGGTGGGTGTCAGCGCTTATTGAGAGCTGTCACAGCTCGTTTCGGTGGATCGGAGGTGGCCGACGTTTAGTGTCGCGAAATGGACCGAATCTGGCACTGGGCGTGGGATCGGTACGGGGCGCGATACTCGTGGGCGATAGCGGTGGTCGGGTTGCCCATCCAGCTGTCGATCTGGCTTTTTGCGTCGTTTGTCGTTGTCGCCTTCGAGAAGTCCGACCGCTACGTCGAGGCGGCTGCTGTCACCGTTGTCGCGGTGCTGGTGATGGAGTATGGGTATTTTCTTCCTGGCGTGGGGCGGATTCGCCTGGTGGAGCGGTGGGCCGCTGGCCGGGAGGTCGATCTGGAAAGGGCATTGGCCGCCACGTATACCTACAGCCGACAGGCGGTTTGCCGAATTGTGCCGGTCAACGCTGTTGGGGCGGCGGTGCTACTGGTTGTTGTCGGCGGTATCGCAGGCGCGAGTTTGTCGCGCCTAGTCCAGTTCGGAATCATGGGCGCTGTCACTGGGGCTGCC
>JAUZGC010000137.1 GCA_030840105.1 Microbacteriaceae bacterium | reverse complement strand
AAGCGCACGCTCATGATCGGGCTCGCGCTCGTCGTCGTGTTCGCCCTCGCGGCCGCGCTCAGCCACAACGTGGAGTCGGTCATCGCCTTCAGGGCAGGCTGGGGACTCGGAAATGCCCTGTTCATTTCCACCGCGCTCGCCACGATTGTCGGAGCCGCAAGCGGCGGCACCGCATCGGCGATCGTGCTCTACGAGGGCTCGCTCGGCCTCGGCATCGCCGTCGGCCCGTTACTCGGCGGCCTGCTCGGCACCGTTGCATGGCAAGGTCCGTTCTTCGGCACCGCGACGCTCATGGCTATCGGCTTCATCGCGATCGCCGTGCTGCTGCGCAAGGACTCGCACCAGCCACGCGAGCGCACGAAGTTCTCGGCGCCGATCCGCGCCCTCGCCCAACCGGCGCTTCTCCTCCTGGCCATCGCGTCGCTGTTCTACAACGTCGGCTTCTTCGTACTGCTGGCCTACACGCCGTTCCCGCTCGGCTTCGGTGCGATCGGTATCGGGCTCACCTTCTTCGGCTGGGGAGTGGCACTTGCCGTGGCATCCGTCTGGATCGGCCCCATGCTCACGGCACGGCTGAAGCGCACGACCCTGCTGGTGATCGCGCTCCCCGCGCTCGCGCTCGACCTCGTCGCGGCCGGGCTTGTCACCTCGCTGCCCGCCGGGCTTGTGGTGTGCGTCATCCTCGGCGGACTCATCCTCGGTGTGACCAACATCGCGCTCACCGAGAGCGTCATGGAGGCGACCGACCTGCCACGCGCGGTCGCATCGTCGTCCTACTCCTCGGTCCGCTTCATCGGCGGCGCCATCGCACCCCCGCTCGCGACCGTGCTCGCGAGCGCACTGACCCCGTCGACACCGTACTTCTTCGCAGCACTCTGCTTGCTCGTGAGCGCGGCAATCATTCTCATCGGTCGGCGCGCCCTCTCTCGTATCGACGGTAGTCCCCTGCCGATCGAGGTCGAGGCTGCGGCGATCACTGCGGGGGATGTTGCCTAGCCGTCAACCATGTCCGCCGTCGTTGAGGGGCGTGCGGTGCCTCGCGCAGATTCCGGCCCCCGATGCGTCAGAATTTGCGTAAGAGGCAACGAACGTGAGACGCAACGAACAGGAGCTGCCCCATGGCATTCAGCACAATCGGACGGATGTTGCGCCGGGTGCGCGCAGACCAGTCGAAGAGTGTTGCCAACGATCCCGCAGTTCGCACGGCCGGTCGGATGATGCTCTCCAGCCCGGCGTTCGACGATGGCGGGGCGATCCCGACCGTCAACTCCGCCACCCGGGCCGGCGACAATCGCTCCCCCGCGCTGAACTGGAGTGGCGTGCCAGGCGGGACGCAGCAGTTGTTGCTCATCATCGAGGACGTGGATGTACCGTTCCCGCGCCCGCTGATCCACTCGATCGCGGTTCTCTCCCCCGCCGCCACGCAGGTGACGGAGGGTGCCCTCGTGACCTCCAACCACGAGATCAGGTTCGCGCCCGCGGGCCTCGGGAGGCGCGGATACCAGGGACCCGCCCCGATTCCCGGCCACGGCCCGCACCCCTACGGCTTCCACCTCTACGCACTCGACCTGGCGATCCCTGCCAGCACAGAACGCAAGGGCATCAAGGGCGTGCTGAGTGCCGTCGACGGACACGTGCTCGCTGCCGCGCACCTCATAGGAACCCACGAACAGGGCTGACATCCACCGCCGTATCGCGCCATGATGGTTGTGGGACCTGCGTCACCCTCGTGAGAGGAATTCAGAGATGGCCGACGAAACCGAACCCAGCGCACTGACGATCACACGCCTCTTGCCTGCGACCCCCGACGACGTTTTCGACGCATACACCGACGCCAAGAAGCAGACCATCTGGTTCGGACTTCTCTCGACCGACCCGGGGATCGTTGAGATCGAGGTGGACCTTCGCGTGGGCGGTGTGCAGACATCCACCTGGGGACCGAATCGCGACCAACTGTTTCACGAGACGCAGGTGTTCACAGTCGTCGATCGGCCGCACCGACTTGCAACGACATCGACGGGTGGAGGTCCGGACGGCCAGGCAATGAAGACAGACGTCGACCTCACATTCGAGGAGCAGGATGGCGGCACCCTCGTGACCGTCGTGCAGAGCGGCTTCCCGAGCACCGAAATGCGGGACTTCTTCAGCACTCAGGTGTGGCCGGGCGCATTCGACCGGATCGAGGCGTATCTCACGCGAACCGCTGCGGATTCATAAGCAGCGAAGGTCGAGGGGGCGCTTAAGGCTTCCGGCGGCGTAGCCACGCCCAGAATCGCGCCGTCTGCCGATCGGTGAACTCGTTGGAGAGTCGAAATGCCTCCGCCGTCGGATCCGCACCCGCGCCAATCGCCCAGATCGCTTCGAGTGCGCGCTCTTCCTGCGTCAACTCGCGCTCTTCCTGCCCCAGCTCGCGCTCTGGCCCGTGGCGCCTCCTCACATCCGGCTGCTCGGATTCGGTCATCGGTCGGTCCTTCCACGGCGTGGGCGCACTACTGTCAGGGTCTGGCGCGCGATCTCCAGCTCCTCATTGGTGGGGATGACGAGGACGGCAACCGCGGAGTCATCGGTTGAGATGAGCCGCGGACCGTGCGACGGGGTCGCGTTACGTGCGGAGTCGAGGCGGATGCCGAGTACCTCAAGTCCTTCGATCGCTTTGGCTCGCACCTCTGGACTGTTCTCTCCGACGCCGGCCGTGAAGACGAGTGCGTCCAGGCGACCGAGCTGCGCGACGTATCCGCCGATGTAGTGCTTGAGCCGATGCAGATACACGTCGAAAGCGAGCTGGGCCGCCTGGTCGCCAGCGGCCGCGGCGTCATGCACATCGCGCATGTCGTTGTGCCCGCTCAACCCCAGGAGACCGCTTCGCCGGTTCAGGAAGTCCTCGAGCTCGTCAAAGTCCATGCCGGTCGTGCGATGCAGGTAGACCAGTACGGCCGGGTCCAGGTCACCCGAACGCGTGCCCATGACGAGGCCTTCGAGCGGCGTCAGCCCCATGCTGGTTTCGACGGATCGACCGCCATCGACCGCGCACGCCGACGCGCCGTTGCCCAGGTGCAGCACGATCTGCGTCAACTCCTCATATGGCCTGCCGAGGAACTCGGCCGCCGCACGCGAGACGAACGCGTGCGAGGTGCCGTGGAAGCCATAGCGACGAATGCGCTGCCGCTCGGCCACCTTGGCATCGATCGCGTAGGTGAATGCGGCCGGAGGCAGGGTCAGGTGGAACGCGGTATCGAACACCACGACGTGCGGGATGTCGGCGAACAGCCGTTCCGCGGCCTCGATGCCCTGCAGATTCGCGGGGTTGTGCAGCGGTGCGAGCGCGGCCAGGTCCGCGATGTCGGTCTTGACGCGGGTCGTCACGACAGTCGCTTCGGTGTACTGCGAGCCGCCATGCACGACGCGATGGCCAACAGCGATCGGCGGATGCGCCGTGAGATTCGGACCATGCTCGTCGAACGCGTGCCGCATGACCGCGAGAGCCGCGGCGTGGTCGGGAACCGCGAGCTCGCGTGTGTGGGACCCGCCCGGGCCGAGATGCGCGGCGACCCCAG
>JAUZGC010000043.1 GCA_030840105.1 Microbacteriaceae bacterium | reverse complement strand
CACGGCGTTCTCACCGCTCATGGCGCTGCACACGATCCAGGTGCAAGGTACGCAACGGATCAGCGCGAGCGCCCTTCAAACGGCGCTGGCGGGCCAGCTCGGTCGCCCTCTGCCACTCGTCGACTTCGGTGCGATCAAGCGTGATCTCGCCGCCTTCCCGTTGATCCGCAGCTACACGACGGAGAGTCATCCGCCTGGCACGCTGATCGTGCGTATCGTCGAGCGCAAGCCCGTGGCGGTGACGCAGGTGGGATCGAAGTTCCTCCTCGTCGACCCTGCCGGTGTCACGATCAGTTCTTCGGCGCAGCGCCCGGCCGGTTACCCCATCGTCAAGCCGGCGGGAGCGGCGGGCAGCACGGCCTGGCGGTCCGGGTTCACCGCGGCTGTCGCAGTGCTCCAGGTGCTTCCGGCCGACCTGCTCAGCAAGGTTGACGTCGTCACCGCCGCGACCACAGACGACGTCACCTTCACGCTCGCCGGCGGCGGCCCGACGGTCGTGTGGGGGAGCCCGGACCAGTCGGACCTCAAGGCCGTTGACCTCGCCAGGATCATGGCGGCACCGGGCCTGGGTCGGATCACGGTATACGACGTGTCCTCGCCGCACACCGTCGTCACGCGCTGAAAGAACGCTGACGAAAAGCTGGTGAAACGGCCGGTTGAGGACCCAACGCCAGCCGGTTTTTCCGACACGCGGGTTCGGATACCGTTAGCCGGCCGTGGGGGACCTAACGTCATTTTTAGGAATTGCATACTGAGCATGACTTTAATCCTCAACTTGAGGTTGAAGGTTCCCAGCGGAGGCCGGACGTGACATCAAACCAGAACTACCTAGCCGTGATCAAGGTCGTCGGCATCGGCGGTGGCGGCGTTAACGCTGTCAACCGCATGATTGAACTCGGGCTGCGTGGTGTCGAGTTCATCGCCATCAATACGGATGCCCAGGCGCTCCTGATGAGCGACGCCGATGTCAAGCTCGACGTGGGTCGCGAGATCACGCGTGGGCTCGGTGCTGGGGCTGACCCCGAGGTCGGCCGACGTGCCGCCGAGGATCACGCCGAAGAGATCGAGGAGGCACTTTCCGGCGCCGACATGGTCTTCGTCACGGCTGGCGAGGGCGGTGGGACGGGCACGGGCGGTGCGCCCGTCGTCGCACGTATCGCCAAGTCGATCGGCGCGCTGACCATCGGTGTCGTCACCAGGCCGTTCGGCTTCGAGGGCAAGCGCCGCTCCGAGCAGGCCGAAGCGGGTGTCACCAGGCTCAAGGAAGAAGTCGACACGCTCATCGTCGTGCCGAACGACCGCCTTCTCGAGATCAGTGATCGCGGAATCAGCATGCTCGAGGCGTTCTCCACGGCCGACCAGGTCCTGCTCGCCGGTGTCCAGGGCATCACTGACCTGATCACCACCCCAGGCCTCATCAATCTCGACTTCGCCGACGTGAAGTCCGTCATGCAGGGCGCCGGCTCCGCGCTCATGGGAATCGGTTCGTCTCGCGGCGCCGACCGGGCGATCAAGGCTGCCGAGCTTGCCGTGGCATCGCCATTGCTCGAGGCGAGCATCGACGGAGCGCACGGCGTGCTGCTCTCGATCCAGGGCGGGTCGAACCTCGGTATCTTCGAGATCAACGACGCCGCACGCCTGGTCCAGGAGGCTGTACACCCTGAGGCCAACATCATCTTCGGTGCCGTTATCGACGACACGCTCGGCGACGAGGTGCGCGTGACAGTCATCGCCGCTGGCTTCGACGGCGGAGAGCCAGGCGGAACCCGGCTGGTCGATGCACGACGCGCGATGCTTGTCGGTGCTGGCGTCGGTGCCGGTGCTGGTGTTGGCGCCGGTGCCGTGGGTTCTTCCGGTGGCGTCGAACTGGCCGAGACCGCGGCCATGGACCCGGAAGACCTGCCGGATTCTTCGGCGTGGGCTAGCTCGACCAGCGCCATGCCGGAGGCCGCGCCCATCGACCCCGCGTTCGAGGACGAGAGCGACGACCTGGACATTCCCGACTTCCTGAAGTGACGGCTTCGTGAAGTGACGGCTTCCTGACCTCAACCATGACTGACGTTTCACTCGGCGAGCGGCTGGCCACTGTTCGCGCGGGCATCGACGATGCGGCGCGCGCCGCAGGCCGGAGCCCTGCCGACGTCACGACCATTGTCGTGACCAAATTCCACCCGGCATCCCTCATCCGCGAACTCGCCGGCCTCGGCGTGCGCGACATCGGGGAGAACCGGCACCAGGAGGCGCAGTCGAAGGCCGCCGACCTCGCCGACCTCGATCTCACCTGGCACTTCGTCGGCCAGCTTCAGGGCAAGAAGGCCCGCCAGGTGCGGGCATACGCGGATGTCATCCATTCGGTCGACCGCTTGTCGCTCGTGGATGCGCTCCGCTCAGACGAGTCGACTGTCGATTGCTTCGTACAGGTCAACCTCACCGACCAGGAGGGTCGCGGGGGAGTGAACCTGGATGGACTCGAGCCCCTCGTCGAGAAGGTCATCGCGACCCAGGGTCTCCGGCTGCTCGGTGTCATGGCGGTGGCACCCCTCGACGAGGAGCCGCGGCGAGCGTTCGCGCGCCTGCGCGCGGCATCCGATCGGGTCAGGGCGCTGGCTCCGGTGGCAACCTCGATTTCGGCCGGGATGTCGCACGATTATGCTGCGGCCATTGCTGAAGGAGCGACACACCTACGAATTGGCACCGCCATTACCGGGAATCGTCCGACGCCCGGTTAGCCTCGAATGAGAAGATCTCGATGGGTGCGACAGTGCACGTCGATGCAGGATTTCGACACGGAGGATGAGATGACCAACCCGCTGAAGAAGACGATGGTCTACCTTGGCCTGGCCGACGAGGAGCTCGAGTACGAAGAGCGGCCGCATGCGGCACCCGTCGCGCCGGTTCCCCATCCCGCTCCTGCTTCTCCTACTGCCGGTCCCGCGCCGGTGACCCCCCTGCGCAAGGCCAGCACTGCACGGAATGCGACGGTTCAGGAAATGAATGAGATTCTCACGGTCCACCCCCGCCAGTACCGCGACGCGCAAGTAATCGCCGAGTCCTTCCGCGAGGGCATCCCGGTGATCATCAACCTCTCGCAGATGAGCGAGAGCGATGCCCGCCGCCTGATCGACTTCGCCAGCGGGCTCTCGCAGGGCCTCTACGGCAAGATCGAGCGCGTGACGGCCAAAGTGTTCCTGCTGTCTCCGTCGCACGTCGTCATCTCGGGCGAGCACGGCGGCCAGGAGGCCGACGTCGAAGCCTCGTTCTTCGCCCAGGGCTAGTCGCATCGTCCTGCAAGCCGTCCGGCCGCGTCCGCGGTCGGAATGGCACGCATGATCGCGCATACTTAAGCCGTGTATATCGCCGTCTCAATCATTGCGACCGTTCTGTACTACCTGCTGCTCCTGTTCTTCTTCGCAATGTGGGGTCGGTTCGCGGTCGACCTGGTGCGGACATTCAGCCGCACGTGGCGTCCCAAGGGCGTTGGACTGGTGCTCACCGAGGCGATGTACACGGTGACGGATCCACCGATCAGGTTCTTTCGCAAACTCATCCCGCCCGTGTCGATGGGTCCGATTGCGATCGACTTCGGCTGGAGTCTCACGATGCTGCTGTGCATCGTCTGTTTGTATCTCACCCTCGGCTTTCGCTGAGTGAGTCAGGCCCGCCCGTCCGCGTCGGGTTGTAGTGTGGGTCCAGCGACGTTGGCAGAGAACGGGTGTGCGGACGCCGGTTCGACTTTGCTAGCGTTAGCTGAACGTCTTTTTCTGTTCGCATTCAAGTTTTAAGGTGGCTCGCCATGGCGCTAACTCCGGAAGATGTTGTCAACAAGCGGTTTCAGCCGACGAAATTCCGTGAGGGTTACGACCAGGATGAGGTCGATGACTTCCTGGATGAGGTCGTCGTCGAACTCCGTCGCCTCAACCAGGAGAACGATGAGCTGAAGCAGCGCCTCGTCGCGAGCGATTCCCGCATCTCCGAGCTGCAGCGCAGTGGCGCACAGGCGGCCCCGGCCAGCGTGGAGGAGCCCGCTCCGACCATCGCGGCGCCCGTTGCCGCGAGCCTTGCCTACCCGACGCCAACGGCCGTCGACCCCAACGCGGTCGACCCGTCGAGCACGAACAACCTGCTCCAGCTGGCACGCCGCCTGCACGAGGAGCACGTTCGTGAGGGCGTCGAGAAGCGTGACGCGCTCATCGCAGAGGGTCACGCAACGGCTGCACGTGTCGTCGCTGAGGCGGAATCCAAGCAGCGTGCCCAGATCAACTCGCTCGACCAGGAGCGTGGACTGCTCGAGCACCGCATCGACGAGCTCCGCACCTTCGAACGCGAGTACCGCCAGAAGCTCAAGAGCTACATCGAGGGCCAGCTGCGCGACCTGGACACGACGAGCGTTTCGACGTCGGGAGGCTACGGTTCGCCCCTCTCAGCTACGCAGTCGGCACCCTCAGGACAGGTACCCGTTGCTTCGGGCATGACGGGAGCGGCTCCGGTCTCTGCGGCATCCGCCGGCGACGCAGGCTCCGACACCCCGCAGCCTCCGACGTTCCAGGGCTTTGGAGCCTAGCCCGCGAGCGAAGGTCAGCGTCCGGGCGCTCATCGTTCTGGCCATCGTTGCGCTGTGCGTATACGCGCTTGACCAGACCAGCAAGTTCCTGGTCGTCCAGAACCTGACTCCGGATCAGGAGATCCAGGTCCTGGGCCAGCTCCTGAGGTTCCGGTTCGTGGAGAACCCGGGTGCCGCATTCTCGATTGGAAGCGGATCCACCTGGATCTTCTCGATCATCGGAACTGCAGTACTGATCTTCGTGATCTGGTATGCACCTCGCATCCGGTCATTGGCGTGGGCGGTCTTGTTCGGACTTCTGCTCGGGGGGCTCCTGGGCAACCTGACCGATCGACTGGTGCGCGCACCAGGGTTCGGCCTGGGCCACGTGGTCGACTTCCTCGAGATTCCCTTCCTCCCCGCCATCTTCAACGTCGCGGATGTGGGGATCGTTTCGAGCATGGGCTTGTTCCTCATCCTCACGATTCGTGGAGTCGCGCTCGACGGCACCAGGCACGGCCATTCAAAGCCGGAGCCGGATGCGGCACTCGAGTTGGATCCGGCACTCGAGCTGGATCCGGCGGAGGCCCAGGATGGGGAAGCCCAGGCTCCCCACGCCCCGACCGGCGATGCTGCCCCTGGCGGGCCCGAGTCCCGCTCCGACGCCGCCTAAGCGACCGAGATGGAATCACGAAGTCTCCCGCTGCCCGACGGGCTCGATGGCACGCGCGTCGATGCCGGCATCGCCAAGATGCTCGGTTTCTCG
>JAUZGC010000238.1 GCA_030840105.1 Microbacteriaceae bacterium | reverse complement strand
CTCCTGCGACGGGCGCAGGAAACAGGCGCCGTCAGGGCGGAGGTCAAAGCCGACGATCTCTTCGTCCTCGCCAGCTCGCTCGCCTGGGCTGCCGACTCGAACGACTACGACCAGTCAGACCTCAGGCGACTGCTCACGCTCGTCACCGTCGGCCTGCACTGACCGCAGCCGTTTGCGGCTGCTGCGTTTCGCGCCTACGGCAATGACTACTTGGCCGGAGCCTCAGCCACCGGTGCCTTGGCCGCCGCAGCCTTGGTCGCCGCAGCCTTGGTCGTCGACGGAGCCTTGGCCGCCGCTGCAGCCTTGGGCGCCTTGGCCGGAGCGGCAGTCTTCGCCGGAGCCTCGGCCGGCTTCGGCCGAGACGCGAACTCTTCGAACGCGAAGCGCGGCTGAGTAGCAGCGGCGAGCGACACGATGTCGCGCCCGAGGAAGAAGTTATTGACCCATCCAACGATCACGCGGATCTTGCGCTCCCAGCTCGGCATAGCCAGGCCGTGGTACCCGCGGTGAGCGAACCAGGCCGGGAGTCCCTTGATCGCAAGCTTGCCCGACTGGAAGACGCCGACACCCAGTCCGAGGCCCGCGACGGCACCCATTCCCTTGTGGAAGTACTCACGCGGCTCCTCGCCACGCAGAACGGCCACCAGATTCTTGGCAAGCAGCTTGCCTTGGCGAACGGCGTGCTGCGCGTTCGGAACGCAGTAACCGCCGACACCGCCACCCGACAGGTCGGGAACGGCACTGACGTCACCGGCACCCCACGCGTCAGCGATGAACTCGTCTTCGGTGCCAACGCGGAGGTCGGCGCGCACCTTGAGCCGGCCGCGCTCCTCGATCGGGAGGTCAGTGTTGCGCACGACGCCGGGGTTGGCCATCACGCCCGCCGTCCAGACGATGAGGTCAGACGCGAAGCTCTCACCGGTGGAGAGTTCGATGACGCCATCGACGGCACTCGAGAGCTGGGTGTCGAGGTGGATCTCCGCGCCGCGCTGGGCGAGGTTCTTGATCACCCAGTGGCTGGTCGGGAGCGAGACCTCCGGCATGATTCGGCCCATGGCCTCGATCAGGTGGAAGTGCGTGTCCTCAAAGCTCAGCTGCGGGTAATACTTGAGCAACGCACTCGCGAACGAGCGCAGCTCGGCAAAGACCTCAATACCGGCGAAGCCACCTCCGACGACCACGAACGTGAGCAGGCGGTCCCGCTCCGGCCCGGCCGGAAGGTTGGCTGCCTTGTCGAAGTTGGTGAGGACCCGGTCGCGGATCGCGATCGCCTCTTCGATGTTCTTGAGGCCAATGGCCTGGTCGGCGACACCCGGGATCGGGAACGTGCGTGAAACGGCGCCGGCCGTGACCACGACGATGTCGTAGGTCTCCTGCCACGGCTCACCCACGGGCGGAGTGACGGTCGCGGTCTTGTTCGCGTGGTCGATGTACGTGACCTTCGCCGTGATGACCTTCGTCTTCTTGAGGTGGCGGCGGTGCGCGACGACAGCGTGGCGCGGCTCGATGGAGCCGGCAGCGACCTCGGGAAGGAACGGCTGGTAGGTCATGTATGGCAGGGGGTCAACCACGGTGACCTCGGCCTCGCCGTTGCGAAGCCACTTCTCGAGCTTCCATGCAGTGTAGAAACCGGCGTAACCGCCACCGACGATCAAGATTTTGGGCACAGTAAAGGATCTCCTCGAACGCGTAAGTATGCGAACAATCTACCCCCTGCGAGAGGCTCGCCTGAAATGCAGCCGCGCACCCGCAATACCCAGCCCGACCAGCGCGCCGAAACCAGCGAAGAGGGCGAACGGAATCCCAAACGAGGTGAGGAGGACCCATTGCGGCGCCAACAACTCGGCCATGTTCACCGTGCGGTCGGGCGGCAGCGCTCGGGGAACCGGGGTCGAGGGAGGAGTGAGCGGTGCGGATGTCGCCCCCGCGGCCGGCTCCGCCCGGCGATGGATGCGGACCCATTCCGTCAGGTCCCCCATCGGGTTTGCGGTGACCGGCGCGACGTTCGCGGTGACGGCCGCGTTGGCATCCACGAGTCCGTAGCCGTAGATCGGACTTGGCACCTGGCCGACCGCGCGCGCCGTCTTGATCACGCGGTTGATGACGTTCGCCGCGTCGAGCTCCGGATGAGCGGAGCGAACCAGCGCAACGATGCCGGCCACGAGGGGCGCCGCACCGCTCGTCCCCGACCACTGAACGTAGCCGCCGCCCGGATTCGCTCCGACGAGCTGCTCACTGGGCGCGGCCACCGCAATCGTGATTCCTTGTGACGACGCGTCGAAGCTCGCTGTGCCACCGCGATCGACGCCGGCGACCGTGAGCACGCCGGGAATCGTGGCCGGGGCGCCGACCTCTGTCGTGCCGCTCCCCCGGTTGCCGGCCGCCGCGACGATGACGACATTGTGATCGGCGGCATATTGGAACGCGGAGTCCCAGCTCACCGGCCAGTCCAACGTATTGCGGGTGAGCGACATATTGATCACGGATGCGCCGTGGTCCACCGCCCAGCGCACGCCGTTCGCGATCTGGTCGTCACTGCTGACCGGCGTGTTCGCATCGCCAAGCGCGACAGAGACCGAGAGGATCGACGCGGCCGGTGCAACGCCGATGATGCCGTTGCCCGCTCCCGTGCCCCGCCCCGGCGAGCATCGACGCGACCCACGTGCCGTGGCCCGACTCGCCTCCGCCGAGTGGCTTTTGTCCGCCCGCGGTGCCGATGCCGGAGACATCCGTGCCCCCGATGACGGCCCCGGCCAGGTCAGGCACGCTCGCGTCGATGCCCGTGTCGATCACCGCGACCGTCACTCCGGCACCCCGTGTCGTTGCCCACGCCCGCGAGACGCCGTAGTCGCCCAGCCAGTACTCCATGCCGCGCACCTGATCGGCGTGCGCGGCAGTGGCGCCCGCGAGTGCCAGCACGATCCCAGCGGCGACCGCCGTGAGGATGCGCCGGCGCGGCCTCATCTGCCCGAGTAGTCCAGGCACTCACATACGGTCGGCGACCAGTGCGCCCGCTCGAGCGCGAGGTCACCGATCGGGTTCACACCGGGGCCGGCGGCCAGGGAGTGCGCTGCGAGCGCGTGCAGGCACTTGACGCGCACGGGCATTCCTCCCGCCGAGATCCCCTCGATCTCGGGAACGACCGCGATGCTCTCGCGATCGGCCAGATAGAATTCGTGCGCCTGACCGTAGCGCTCGTGCACATCACTGTCGTTCGCGAGCAAGTCGGTGAACTCGTTCATCACCTGCGTGGCCTCGAGGTAGGAGAGCGCGGCCGTCGCGGCGGGGTGGCTTAGGTAATAGAGGGTCGGGAACGGCGTGCCGTCGGTCAACCGCGGTGCCGTCGCCACAACGGTCGGAGCGCCGCAGACGCACCGCGCGGCAATTCCGATCACGTCACGCACCGGTCTGCCGAGCTGCGCAGACAGGATCGCGATGTCGGCATCGCTCGCCGGGTCGAAGGGTGGCCTCGTCATGGTCCTACTTCACTGTCGCCTGGGTGAGCCCGGCCGTCATGACCGATCCGAAGAGCGAACCGAGCCAATCGGTGTGCGTGACCTGGATCTTCGAGCTGATCGGCGTCTGGTCGACTGCCTTCGCAGCAGGAGGGCGATCGTCGATGACGAGGTAGCTCACTTCGCCGGGCATGACGTAGTACAGCCGGTCCCTGGCCTGGGAGCGGATGTAGCTGGGGTCGTTCCAGCGCGCGCGATCGGCTTTGAGGCCGGCCACCTGCGCCGACTGGGCGTTCACGGCCGCCTGCAGATCGGAGATCTGTTGACGCTGCTGGATGAGGACATGCAGGGTGGGCGCGAGGATCACGACGGCCAGGATCAACAAGCCCATCATGAGCAAAGAGAATCCAGAAAAATGGATGCCCCGCAGCCAGCTTCCCGTCGCTGATTCCTTCGTCGACAGTGCGACGGGAACCTTGCGGACGCGAGGCTTGGCCACGGGGCCTCCTGTCAAGAACTAAGCGGTGAAACGGGGGAAAGCGCTGCGACCCGCGTACACCGCAGCCTCGCCCAGCTCTTCCTCGATCCTCAGCAACTGATTGTACTTAGCGACCCGCTCGCTCCGGGCAGGCGCACCGGTCTTGATCTGGCCCGCGTCCGTCGCAACCGCGAGGTCGGCGATGGTCGTGTCCTCGGTCTCGCCGGAGCGGTGCGAGAGGATCGCGGTCATACCACTGCGCTGGGCGAGGCTGACGGCATCCAGGGTCTCGGTGAGCGTGCCGATCTGGTTGACCTTGACCAGGATCGAGTTGCCAGCGCCCTTCGCAATGCCGTCGGCGAGGCGCTTCGGGTTGGTCACGAACAGGTCGTCACCGACGAGCTGGACCTTACCGCCCAGCTCGCTCGTGAGGTGAGTCCAGCCGGTCCAGTCGTCCTCGGCCAGCGGGTCCTCGATCGAGACGAGCGGGTAGTTGGCGACGAGTTCGGCGTAGTACGCGGAAAGGTCGGCGGCAGAGAGCTCCTTGCCTTCGAAGCGGTAGACGCCGTTTTCGAAGAACTCGGTGGATGCGACATCCAGACCGAGCGCGATATCGCTGCCGACCGTGAATCCGGCGTTCCCGATCGCCTCGGAGATCAGGTCGAGGGCCGCGCGGTTGTGGGCGAGTTCGGGCGCGAATCCGCCCTCGTCGCCGAGGCCCGTGTTGAGGCCCTTCTGCTTGAGCAGGGACTTGAGGCTGTGGTACGTCTCGACGCCCCAGCGCAGCGCCTCCGAGAAGCTCTCCGCGCCGATGGGCAGGACCATGAACTCCTGGATGTCGACACCCGTGTCGGCGTGCGCGCCGCCATTGATGATGTTGAGCATGGGCACCGGCAGCGTGTGCGCGTTCGGGCCGCCGACGTAACGGAACAGCGGGAGGTCCGCCGAGTCTGCGGCCGCGCGTGCAACCGCGAGGCTCACGCCGAGGATGGCGTTCGCGCCGAGGCGCTTCTTGTTGTCGGTCCCGTCGAGCTCGATCATCGCGGCGTCGATGACGCGCTGGTCGGTGGCTTCGAAGCCCTCGATGGCCGGTCCGATCTCATCCAGCACCGCGTCGACGGCCTTCTGAACGCCCTTGCCCTGGTAGCGGCTCTTGTCGCCGTCGCGCAGTTCGTATGCCTCGAATGCACCGGTGGACGCACCGGAAGGAACAGCGGCGCGGCTGACGGTGCCGTCCTCGAGCAGAACCTCGACCTCGATGGTCGGGTTGCCCCGGGAGTCCAGAATCTCGCGAGCGCCTACAGCCTCGATTTGGGCCACAACTATCTCCTTGTTTTCAATGCGATGGGGGTATGAAATCTGCGGATGATCCGCCGATCAGTCTACCGACCCGCTGATCCGCGGATCGGGCAGATCCGGCAGCGTGAACTAACCGAGCTGCTTGAATTCGAGCGACGCGACATCCGTCGTCTCGCTCGTCACGAACGCGAAGCTGCCGAAACCGGTGGCCGCAGCGCGATCGAGCAGCGCGTTGAGGTTCTTCGTGCGCTTGTCGAGGCGCACGCGCTTTCCCTGCGCGATGAGCCCGGTCTTGAGCGTCAGCAGGTCCGCGAGGGGAACTGCGGCGTCGTGCACGAGCACCACGGCATCCGTGCTCGCGGCCGACTCGGTCTCGATCAGGTCGACGATCCGCTCGAAGCCGATCGAAAAGCCGCACGCGGGCACCTCGGTGCCCATGAAGCGTCCGATCATCCCGTCGTAGCGGCCACCTCCACCGACCGAACTGCCGGAACCCGGGTGTGCGATCTCGAAGATCGTGCCCGTGTAGTAGCCCATGCCACGCACGAGCGTCGGGTCGAACCGGAGGCGAACGCCGGGCGGGAGGGAGCTGAGCGCGTGTGCGAGCGACTCGAGGCCGGCAACGGCATCCGTGTCTATTCCATCCGGCAGGACCGAGGTGATCGCCTCGACCGTGAGCTCCACCCCGCCGTCGGCGAGGTGCGGTTCAAGACCGGAGAGGATGCCACCGAGCACCGCGGCGGAGTCGGCACCTTCACCACTCAACTCGGCAACGACACCTTCGGTTCCGATCTTGTCGAGCTTGTCGATCGAGATGAGCACCTGCCCATAGCGCGACTCATCGAAGCCGCAATACTCCAGCAGGCCGTTCAGGATGCGGCGATCATTGATGCGGATCGTGCACCCGTCGAGGCCCAGCGCCTCGAGCGCGGCCGCGGTCGCCGTGATGAGCTCCACCTCGGCGAGCTGCCCGGCCTCACCGATGATGTCGATGTCGCACTGCACGAACTGCCGATAACGGCCCTTCTGCGGGCGCTCGGCTCGCCAGACCGGCGCGATCTGGATCGAGCGGAAGACGGGAGGCAACTCGGCACGGTGGGTCGCATAGAAGCGCGCAAGCGGGACGGTCAGGTCGAAACGCAGGCCGAGGTCGGCGAGGCCGAGGATGTCCCCGGATGCGACGGCGGCCTCGAGATCGTCGGTGTCGAGGCCACGCCGCAATACGCTGAATGCGAGCTTCTCGTTATCGCCGCCGAGTCCGGAATGCAGCCGCGCGACATCCTCGACCACGGGCGTCTCGATCTCGTCGAACCCGTGTGCGGCGAAATTG
>JAUZGC010000224.1 GCA_030840105.1 Microbacteriaceae bacterium | reverse complement strand
GGCCATTGAGAGTTCCATCACCCAGGCCCACGAGACCATCGTCGGTGGTGATCCTCAGCGTCACGAAGTTTCGATCTGGACTACTGACGAGGACTTCGACCTTCTCGATCTTCATCTATCGCCCCTCTCTTCCTTGTTTCAGTTCGTTTTGTTTCAGTTCGTTTCGACGTTAAGTCGTCTCAACTCAGCCTCGATGTGGCTGACGATTTCATCGGGGACCGACGTGATGTCGATTCTCATGCCTCGCTCGTCGGCCTCAAGTGGTTCAAGGCTTGCAAACTGCGAGTCGAGAAGCGATGGAGGCATGAACTCGTGGTTCCGCGCGACCACGCGGTCATGGATGACCTCTCGCGATCCATCCAGGAAGACGAAGAAGAGATCCGGCACCTGCTCTCGCAAGGCATCCCGATAGGTTCTCTTCAGCGCCGAACACGCCACAACCGAACTCGCGTGCTCCGACTCTACGCCCCTGATGTATTGGCCCACGGTGCGCAACCATGGCAGTCGGTCCGCGTCGGTGAGCGCCTGTCCCGCCGCCATCTTTTCGACGTTCTCGACCGGATGAAAGGAGTCGCCGTCGGCGAACTCGGCGCCAAGGCGATCGGCCAGCGCCTGACCGATGGTGCTCTTGCCCGACCCAGAAACGCCCATGACGACGATCGATCGAACCTCTGTCGCCTGCAGCATTGCGTGACCCTGAGCCTTTCTGTGCCGAGCGCAGATGACGACCCTCAGAAAGGCGCGCCCCTGCTAGGGTGCCTTTCGCATCGCCGACCTCGAAGTATGCCGACGAGCGTCGGTACCGAGCATGCGCATTGAGTAATATAGGCGAATAAATCATACTTTTGCAAACCGGCCGTCGGCTTTGAAAGAGGGAACGCGTGGCTCCAGAGGCTGAGAAACTCAACCATGACGGAGCTCCGACCCCGATTCCGTTCGGGACAACGGCCGATGGCCAGCGGGTAGATGCGTATCGGCTGACCAACGACGCAGGCGGCTCGGTCGTGATCCTCACCTTTGGTGGAATCATCCAATCGCTCTCCGTACCGGACTCCTCGGGCACGACGGTGAATGTGACACTCGGCTTCGCCTCACTTGCCTCGTACCTGACGCAAACCAAGTACTTCGGGGCACTCGTCGGGCGCTATGCGGGACGCATCCAGAACGCGGAATTTGAACTGGATGGCACCACCTACCCGCTCGCGAAGAACAGTGCGCCTCATTCGAAGCATGGCGGCGTCGTCGGCTTCGATAAGAGAGTCTGGGACGCTGAAGGCTTTCGCGGGGCAGGCTCGCGCGGCGTTCGTCTCGACTACCTGAGCGTCGACGGCGAGGAAGGCTACCCTGGCAACCTTCAGACCTCCGTCACGTACGAACTGCTCGACCGTGAGAACACCCTGCGCGTCACCTATTCGGCTGAGACGGACAAGCCGACGATCGTCAACCTCACGAATCACGCCTACTTCAACCTGGCCGGCGAGGGCGCGGGAAGCGTCCTTGACCACGAGGCGCAGCTGAACGCATCGTCGTATCTGCCGACCGCGCCGGATGGGACCTCGCTCGGCGGCCTCGCACCCGTCGGCGGCTCACCCCTCGACTTCAGGGAACCGCGTCGCATCGGCGAGCGCATCAGAGAGAACGCTGAGCCGTTGGTGAACGGCCGCGGGTACGACCACAACTATGCGGTCGATGGCGCACCTGGCCAGCTCACCGTCGCCGCACGCGTGAGCGAACCGTCCACCGGCCGAAGCTTGGAGGTCTGGACGACGGAGCCGGCGATAGTCTTCTACACCGCCAATGCTTTCGACGGGAGCGTCGTCGGTGCCAGCGGGCGCGCTTACCGGCAGAGCGACGGTTTTGCGCTCGAACCGAAGCGCTTCGAGAACCCGGCGCACAATGGAGCGTTCGCTGGCACGATCCTGCGGCCAGGCGACACCTACAGCTCGATGACCGAGTACCGTTTCCTGCCGTAGCCCCGTTCGGACGGCGGACGGCGGACGGCCGACGGCGGATCGCGCGGCCGCGGATTGCGTGGCCCCGGACCGAGGCGGACGGCGCCGGCCCCGCGCCTCAGCGCGAGGTCGGCCACCGACCCCATACACAACGGTCACCATCATTCCCCAACTGGATGCCGTTGATCTCGCCAGTATCTCGCATCGACCTATGTCGCAATTCGACCGCCCTCGCTCGACCTATGTCGCAATTCGACCGCCATCGCACCTGGGCTTTCGTCACATTCCGTCGACGCCATTTGCTCCGTCGTCTACTCGCCCACTCAGCGCAGGCTCTTGCTGGGGTTGAGCGTCTCGCCGGCGTGGGCCATCGGAGCAGAGTCCCGCGTGGGGTTGAGATACATGAGGTCGTCGACCGTGATCCCGAACCGTTCAGCGATCACCGTCATGACGTCGTTCGCCGCGACAACGTATGAGGCGGGTTTGCCATCATCCATCCGCACCTTCCCCGCCGCCCATTTCCTGCTGCCCGAATCTGTGACGTGAAGGTTGGGGCGCAAATCTGGCATCGTCCAGGTGAGCGACGCGCCCGCGGCGACAGAGAGTCCGCACGCGTCGGCGTCGGCGACTGTCGCCGGTTGTGTGAGGAGAACAGTGTGGAAGAAGCTGGGGTCTCCACGAGTGAGGTCGGTCACCCCCTCCAGAAAGAAGGTTTGATAGGAGGCTGATGAAACACTCCCCCAGGAGAAGTAGATCGTTTCCGCGACGCACTTCGCTGTCGAATTGGAGGGCGTTGCACTCAACGCGAGATCGAGGCTGCCCGCTCTCGACGTGCGGAAGTCCGACATCCTGACATCAAAATTTCCGTCATCGCGAGCCGCGACCGCAATGTGGCCCGATGTCTTGCCGTCGTGAGAGACCAATTCACCGGTCGCCACCACACCCTTGAGCACGGGATTGGGGATCGCGGATGCGGAAGGTGGCGCCTGCAGGGCGGCGAGCGGCGGGACATACGTTCGCACCGGTACGCATCCGGTCAGGACACCGAGCGCTACAAACGATGCAAGCAGCGCAAGGGCGCGCGAAGAACCTCGTGACACCGCTCCCCCCAATCCCCGACAAAGGGAGGCTATCGCCGGCTGGCATCACCCGGACCGCAGCGACACGGTGGCGTGACGCCAGGGTGACGACGCGACAACGTGACGTCCCGACGAGTGACTTTCGTGCAGACTGCCGCGGAGCGCTCACCCGCCTTCGAGGTGGCGCCGCTGCAGAAGTCGCTGTTGCGCTTCCGATTCGGTGAGGGCTTTCGCGCGCGACGCCGCGACCGCCGCCTCGTCTGCGCGACCAAGCCGGGTGAGCAACTCCGCGCGGGTCGCATGGAACCAGAAGTAGTCATCCAGGCCGCGGAGGGCCTCGACGTCTTCGAGCGCCTGCAGCGTCTCGCCCCGTTCGGCGCGCGCGGCGGCCCGATTGAGCCGAACGATCGGGTTGGGGTCGAGCTGGGCGAGCACGTCGTACCAGGCCACAATCGCATCCCAGTCGGTGTCCGAGGCGTCCTCGGCGAGCGCGTGGCACGCGGCGATCGCAGCCGTGACCGCGAAGCGCTCCGGCCGATCCGCGCTCCTCCGGATCGCCTCGGCCGCCAGGTCCACACCCTCCATCGCCATCGCGCGATCCCAGCGGGACCGGTCCTGGTCGGCGAGCAGGACGATGTCCCCGGCTGAATCAAGACGCGCATCGCGGCGGGAATGGTGGATCAGCATCGTCGACAGTAGCCCCATGAGCACCGCCTCATCCGGCATCAACCCCACGAGCAATCGGCCGAGACGCACGGCCTCGTCTGCGAGCGCGCGCCGTTCGTGAGCTCCGGATGACTGCGAGGCGTACCCCGCGGTGAACAGCAGGTAGACCGTCGTCGCAACCGCGGACATCCGATCGGGCAGTTCCTCGGCATCCGGCACGCGGTACGGGATGCCGGCGTCGGCGATCTTGGACCGGGCGCGGGTGAGTCGTTTCGCCATCGTCTGCTCAGAGACAAGCAGCGCCCTGGCAACCTCGGCAATGGTCAGCCCACAGAGGACGCGAAGGCTCAGGGCCACCTGTGCCTCCTGCGCCAGTGCGGGATGGCAGCAGGTGAAGATCAGCCGCAACTGGTCATCGCGCACGACGTCCGGCGGAATGTCGTCGGGCGCCATTTGGATCGCCACCATGGTCGCCTCCTTCTCCTTCACCCACCGCGAGCGTTCGCGCCGCAGGAGATCGACCGCGCGCCGCTTGGCCGCGAGGATCAACCAGGCGCGCGGGTTGGGCGGGATGCCGGCGCGCGGCCATGTCTCCAGGGCGGAGATGGATGCATCCTGAACCGCGTCCTCCGCCAGCGTGAGATCACCGGTCAGGCGCGTGAGGGTCGCCAGCACGAGGCGACCCTCACGACGAAGGAGCTCGTCGAGCGTCTCCTTCGGATCGGTCACCGCGTTCTCGGATCGGTCACCTGGTTCGGATCCGTCACGTCAAGGCTGGGATGGTTGGCCGAACCTCGACGAATCCGTTCCACGCGGCCGGAATCTTCGCAGCGTGGCGGAGCGCCTCATCCAGGTTTTCGCACTCGAGCAGGTAGAAGCCGGTGAGCGCCTCCTTGGTCTCGGCGTATGGGCCGTCGCTCAGCAGGACCTCGCCGCCCTTGCCGCCCGTGACGCGGACCGTCGTCGCGGTCGACGTCGGATACAGCGCCGCGCCTCCACGGATGACCTCGGCCGACTCCTGGCCGAACTCCAGGTACTTCGCGTTCTCTTCGGCAAACGCCGGCTCTGTCCAGTCGACGTCCGCCGTGTAGATCAGTGCAATGTACTTGGGCATGATGACTCCTTTGGCTTGGGCCAACCCCTGTGGCTGGCTCTACCTTAGAAACGAACGGGTGTCGCCCGAAAGGACAATCCGAAAGAAAACTCCCGCTGTTGCCTCTGAAAGAGCCACCCTCCGCGATTAGGTAGTCTCATAGCTCGGGAAACAGTACGAAAGATAGGTGTTACAGCGTGGCGGATAAGCGACAACTCGCCATCACCCTGCTCGTGGCCGGCACGTTCTTCATGGAGAACCTCGACGGAACCATCCTCTCGACGGCTGCACCGAGCGTCGCCCGCTCCCTCGGCGTTGCCTCGCCCGCGATCAGCGTGGCTATCACCGCCTACCTGTTGACTCTGGCCGTTCTCATCCCTCTGAGCGGATGGCTCACCCAACGATTGGGCGGGCGCCCGGTCTTCGTCGTTGCGATCGCGGTCTTCACGATCTCGTCGATCCTCTGCGCCTTCAGCGTGAGCCTGCCCGAACTCGTTGTCATGCGCGTGCTGCAGGGAATCGGCGGCGCGATGATGGTGCCCGTCGGACGGCTCATGGTGCTGAGGGTGACCGAGAAGAAGGACCTGATCCGGGCGTTCGCCTGGTTGACCTGGCCGGCGCTCGCCGCCCCGGTCGTGGCCCCGCTTATCGGTGGCCTCATCACGACCTACGCGTCGTGGCAGTGGATCTTCCTCATCAACGTTCCGCTCGGCGTGATCGCGTTCATCGCCGCTCTCCGGCTCATCCCGAAGGGGCGCGAGGCGGCGCCCGCGCCACTGGACTGGTGGGGCCTGTTGCTGACCTGCGGCGGGCTCGGTGCGCTCGTTTACCTCGGTTCCCTCCTGTCGGGCGCGGTTTCGAGTTGGGTCGAGGTGCTCGTCTTCGCGATCGCGGGCGTCGCGCTGACGGCGGCGGCCATCTGGCACCTCCTGCGCACTCCGCATCCGCTGCTCGACCTCAGGGCGCTTCGGGTCGAGACGTTCCGCGTGACCCACGCGGGCGGATCGCTCTTCCGCATGACCATCAGCGCGATCCCGTTCCTGCTTCCGCTGCTGTTCCAGGATGCCTTCGGCTGGACTCCGGTGGAGTCTGGCGCGGTCGTGCTCTTCGTCTTCGTCGGCAACCTCGCGATCAAGCCCGTGACCACCCCGCTCCTGGTGCGGTTCGGGTTCCGCCCTGTCCTGATCTACTCCAGCCTGGGCGCCGCCGCGAGCATGGCCCTGATGGCCTTCATCGGTAGCGCGACCCCGGTGCTCGTCATCGCCGCGCTCCTCCTCTTCAGTGGAGTTGTGCGCTCGATCGGCTTCACCGGGTACAACACCATCGCCTTCGCCGACATCCGACCGGATGGGATGACGGCGGCCAACACGGTCTCGTCGACGATCCAGCAGGTTGCCGCGGGCTTCGGCGTGACCGTGGGCGCGGTCGCCCTGCGAGCGGGGCAGCTGATCGACAGCTCACCGGCGTCGCTGACGCCGTATCGCGTCGCGTTCATCACGATCGCTGTAATTACGCTCGTTGCAACGCTCGAGGCCGTCCGCCTCGATCGACGCGCGGGAGACAACATCCGCCCGACGCGGCCGGTGCGCCAGCCAGCCGGCGCTCGCTGATCAGTGGGCGAGTGCCGCCAGCTCTGAGCGGCTGGTCGCACCGACCTTGCGAAGCAGGTTCGACACGTGGAACTTCGCGGTGTTCTCGCTGATCGACAGGGTTTCAGCAATCGTGCGATTGCGGGCTCCGGATGCGACCAGCGCGAGCACCTCCCTCTCGCGAGCGCTGAGCCCCCATTCCGACGCCAGCGCGAGCGGTGCGGTGGGCGCATCGAGCGGAATCGCCACGGCCACTTCGGACCCCCAGCCGGGAGTCGCCTCGACGGCCATCGTCCCGTCGAGCGCGGTTACCCGTGCCGCGAGCTGCTTGACGCTCGTTACGTCCGTCGAGAGGTCGCCCGGTCCATCGTCCCGGATGCCGATGAGGAGATTACTGCCGTCGCAGTCCCACTGCACGCGCACCCGCGAGACGCTGGATTGCTCGACAAGCGCGAGCACGGCACCGCGCACGATCGCCCGAGCGGCATGTGCCACTTCGCCCGGAAGGGCTCGCCCATCGGTCGGCGGCTCGACGAACTGCACGTCAAGGTCACTGAAACGTGCGAGCGGCCGAAGGTCGTCACGGAGGCGTTCGAACGCGCGGGCCACGGGCTCTTCAGAGAGGGAGAGGTAACGGTCGGAGACGGCGCGCAGCTGCACCATCGCGTTCGCCGCAAGCTCGGTCGCCGCCTGCCTGGCCTTGGCATCGCTCGCATCACGGGATCGAAGAATGGCGAGCAAGGACTCGAGCGTGATCGAGTGCGCATCCGTCAGCTCGGCGATGGTCCTCGCCCGCTCCCGTGAGACGGCCCGCGAATCCAGCAGGTAGTCCGGAGCCGCCGCGCCCACCTGATGCCGGATGTCCAGGGCGACAAGGTGCCACAGGCTGCCGACAGACGCCAGCAGGTCGGTCTCGCCCGCCGTGGCGCCGTCCGGCACCGCCGGATCGGTCAGCACGAGCAGCGCTCCGGTGGGCGAGGTCCACGTCGCAACCGGTCGCTCGGCATCCCCAATCGTCGCCGGCACATTCCACCTCGGACCCGGATGCGCCGTGGCGGCATCCCGGATCACGTCGAGCTCGGCGATCGTCACCCGGTCGATGATGGCTCGATCCCCCGCCGTCTTCCGCGGCCTGCCGGTGCAGTCCTCGGTGAAGATGACGAGGGCGCTGTGCTCGACGATCGGAGCGAGCATGGCCGACAGCTCGCCGGCGGTTTCGAGCAGCGAACTGGAGAGCACCCGATGCAGCCCGTCGAGGATGTCGGTCGAATCGGGCCAGCTGCTGCGGATCATGCAGGCAGCATATGCGCGCTGGCTGAGCTACCCGTTCAGGTAGGCGAGACCGTCCCTTTGCCGGGCCGCATCGCCACCCGTGGCGACCGAACATAGGAACATGAGCACCGGCACGCCTTTCCCGACCGCGATTCCCTCTGTGCAGACATCCCTCGCAGCGCTTCTCGCCGAGAACGTTGCCGCCCTCGAGAACTTCCCGTCCGACAGTGACGAGAGACTCAACGAAGCCGCTGCGCTGCTCCGAGACGCGCCTCGGGTGTTCGTGCTCGGCGCCGGACGCTCCGGGCTCGCCCTCCGCATGACGGCCATGAGGCTCATGCATCTCGGCCTTGCCGTGCACGTCGTCGGCGAGGTGACCACGCCGGCGATCGGCGCGGGAGACGTACTCCTCGTCGCAAGCGGGTCGGGCACGACGGGCATGATCGTTCGTGCGGCAGAGACCGCGGTCGCAGCAGACGCGACGGTCATCGCGATCACGACGAATCCCGCATCGCCGGTGGCCGCGTTGTCGAAGGTGGTCATCACCCTTCCCGCCGCGCAGAAACTGGACCGCAGCGGCGCGCTCTCCATCCAATACGCCGGTGGCCTCTTCGAACAGCTCGTGGTCTTCATCGGCGACGCCCTCTTCCACTCCCTCTGGAAGGCCTCCGGCGCGACGGGCGATGAGCTCTGGCCGCGCCACGCCAACCTCGAATAGACCCCCGAATAACCCCCAAAGAGAGAAAGAAGAACCCCATGAAGCTTCAGGTAGCAATGGATGTCCTCACCACCGCCGACGCGCTGGCCCTGGCCGCGAAGGTCGCCCCGTTTGTCGACATCCTCGAGCTCGGCACCCCGCTGGTCAAGGCTGAGGGCCTCAGCGCCATCACGGCGGTCAAGCAGGCACACCCCGACAAGATCGTCTTCGCCGACCTCAAGACGATGGATGCCGGCGAGCTCGAGGCTGACATCGCGTTCAAGGCCGGTGCCGACCTCGTGACCGTGCTTGGAACGGCGGGCGACAGCACGATCGCCGGCGCGGTGAAGGCGGCCAAGGCTCACGGTAAGGGCATCGTCGTCGACCTCATCGGCGTCAAGGACAAGGTCACCCGCGCCCGCGAGGTGCACGCAATCGGTGCGGAATTCGTCGAGATGCACGCTGGACTCGACGAGCAGGCGGAGCCGGGATTCACGTTCCAGACCCTCCTCACCGACGGCGAGACCGCCAAGGTTCCGTTCTCCGTCGCCGGAGGCGTGAAGGTTTCCACCATCGCAGCCGTCCAGGCGGCCGGCGCACAGGTGGCCGTTGCGGGTGGCGCAATCTACAGCGCCGCTGACCCCGCGGTTGCCGCCGCCGAACTGCGCGCCGCAATCAGCTAACACACACGTATTTCGGCGATCGCTCACAGCCAGTCCAGCGATCGTTATGAAGTCAGCGAAGCGAGTGGCGCCGTCCCTGTGGAGAACGGCGCCACTTCGCTTTGCACTCAACCGGTCAAAATGATCCACCCATTGAGGAGGCGAACAGTCGACGTGAACGACAGAGAATCCGCGACCAACGCAGTGTCGGAGTTGCGAACATCCGCACTCGAACTCGCGCCCACAGAACCGATCGATATTCGCGCTTTGATCTCGCTGCAGGATGGTGCACAGCGCGCGAGCTGAGCGGTCACTGCGTGCTATGCGCGAGCTAAGCGGTCACCGCTTATCAATGCGCGCCAACAGGTCCTTCGCCGCCTTAGCGATGTCGTCGTGGTCGTTCTGGGCGGCGCGGCCCTCCGCTGAAATCACCGCGCAGCGATGGACCTTCGTGAAATCGCTGTATGGAAAGCTGTAGCGCCCTTTCGTTTCCTCGGATGACTCATCGTCGACGCCGAGAAACCACTGCGCGTAGTCGCCGAATCCGTGCTTCTCCAGGTACTCGTTCTGTTCGTCCGTACTCGGCGCGTGCTCGCTCCAGTCGTCACGTTCGTCACGCACGACCCTCCCCCGCTCGACGAGTGATTTTGCGTGTTCCAACGCTGTGCGATTGAGCTTGACAGTCATCCTTGTCCTCCATTCATGCGGCTGGCTTCAGTCCTACCAAGTCGCTCGGCGGCGATCTACACCTTGACTTCGCCGCGAGAACTTGTGTGCCCCCATAGGCTTGGGGGATGAGCTATGCCGCCGACGCCGACCGCTACCAGTCCATCGAATACAAGAGAGTGGGACGGAGCGGGCTCAAGCTCCCGGCAGTCTCGCTCGGCCTCTGGAACAACTTCGGTTTCGACCACGCCCTCGACACCCAGCGCGCGATCCTGCGCCGCGCTTTCGATCTGGGCGTCACCCATTTCGACCTGGCGAACAACTACGGACCGCCAGCCGGATCCGCCGAAACAAACTTCGGGCGTATCTTCGCGGATGACTTCCGCCCGTACCGCGACGAACTCATCATCTCGACCAAGGCTGGTTACGGCATGTGGAACGGCCCGTATGGGGAGTTCGGCTCGCGCAAGTACATGCTGTCATCGCTCGACCAAAGCCTGTCGCGGATGGGGCTGGACTACGTCGACATCTTCTACTCGCACCGTCCAGACCCCGAGACTCCGATCGAGGAGACGATGGGTGCGCTCGCTACAGCCGTCACGTCAGGCAAGGCCCTGTACGTCGGCATCTCGAACTACACCACCGAGCAGACAATCGCCGCGCACACGGCACTCGCGGAGCACAAGATCCCGCTCGTCATCCACCAGCCACGGTTCAGCATGTTCGACCGCCACATCGAGACCGAGGGGCTGCTTCCGATGCTCGATGAGCTCGGCATGGGCAGCATCGTCTTCTCCCCGCTCGCCCAGGGGCTCCTCACCGACCGCTACCTGAAGGGCATCCCTGCCGACTCCCGCGCCGCGGAGGGCCGCTGGATCACCGCGAGCAACATCAGCGAGACCTACCTCGAGCGCGCCAATGCGCTCAACGAGATCGCGAGGGGTCGCGGCCAGAGCCTGGCTCAGCTCGCCCTCCTCTGGGTACTGCGCCACCCTCAGGTCACCTCGGCGCTCATCGGAGCATCGAGCGTCGCGCAGCTCGAGAACAACATCGCCGCGCTCTCGGCTGCTGCGCTGACGGCCGACGAGATCGCGGCCATCGAGCCGTACGCGGTGCACGGCACCGGCGTCGGCCGCTGAGACGGCCGATTCGAACACGACGCAGGGGACAGCCGCGCAATTCCACTCCCCCGAGACGGCCTTCGGCGGCCGCCCTGCGGAGATACCGTGCGACACGCCGGGGACGACGTCCGCACTGCGGCGTGTCATCGGCGATCTCCGCAATCGCACAGGTGGGGGCGCCTAAGGCGCGGTGATCGCCAGTGCCAGCGTGGCCGCGTTGAGCGCGAGCAGACCCGTCGCCAGGCCGAACTGCCCCGACAGATCGTGGGCGAGTACATGCGTGTACATGGCACAGACGAAGAAGATCACGAGTCCGGCCGCCGCCGCGATCCCGATGGCGGGCAACCATAGCAGTCCGACCAACAACCCGAGCGCGCCCACGGTCTTGAGGGTGCCGATCGGAAATGTCAGCCAGGAGACCGGGACGCCCGCCTTGGCCATCCCGGGCAGGATCGGCTTGAAGTGCACGAGGGCGGCGATGCCGGAGAAGCCGTCCGCGACGATCGCCGCAATCAGCACTGCGACGTATGCGGTGTGCATGGGAGGCTCCGATCGATGGAGTTGATTAAGCGCGGGGTTAGCACAGTCAGTACGCGACGCCCAGCGGCTGACGGATTGTCGCCGGACTCGTGAACGATGCGAGCATGGCGTGGGCCGCATCCGCCCGGGAGATGAAGTACCCGCGGGGTACATTCGCGCCGACCACGGTGCGGTAGGTCGCTGTCAGCGGCTTGTCCACGAGCTTGGGCGGTCGCAGGATCGTCCAGTCGGTGGCGCTGTCGCGGATGTCGCCCTCCATCACCGCCAAGTCGGCATAGAGATCCCGCAGAAAGGCGCCCATGAGCGGGAGCAGGAGTCGTCGATTGACGAAGCTTTCGCCATCCGGAACCGGGCCGACCGGCACGGCATTGACCGCCACGAACCGGCGGACGCCGCTCGCCTCGAGGGCACGCAGAATGCCGCGGGTCGCCGTGGCGGCGACAGGACCGTCATTCCGACCCCTCGGACCGACCGCCGATAGTGCCCCATCGCAATCCTGCAGCGCGGGAAGCAGGGCAGTCAGGTCGCCCAAATCAGGCACGGTCGCCACCGCGAGAGCGGCATCGCGAACCTCAAATCGGGCCGCATCCCGAACCACGGCCGTGACGGCGTGGCCGGCGTCGAGCGCTTGCCGCACGAGGTGCCCGCCGATGCGACCGCTCGCCCCGAAGACTGTGAGCTTCATCCGTCTGCCTGCTTACTCGTTGGATTGGTATTTTGTCATTATGCATGACAATCATGATCCATGGCAATCACCTGATACGATTTGGGGATGACCGATGCCACGCAGTCCGAGCCGCCCGCTCTCGCCTCCCGGGCAAGCTTCCTGCTCTCGCAGCTCGGATCGGACAGCGCGCAGCGATTCACACAGCGTCTGGCGCCTCTCGGCATCCAGCCCCAGCATTTCGGGCTCCTGGTTCACCTCGCGCATAGCGACGGCCAGTCGCAACAGCGGCTCGCCGACACCCTCGGGATCCACCGCAACAGGATGGTCGGCCTCATCGACGACCTCGAGCACCGGGGCCTCGTCGAGCG
>JAUZGC010000219.1 GCA_030840105.1 Microbacteriaceae bacterium | reverse complement strand
ACGCGCTCGCCGAGGGCGCCGGCCATGACCTGGGCGCCGAGGCAGACCCCGAGAGTCGGCCGCTCGGCGTCGAGCCGCGCACGCACGAGCGCGCGTTCCGGAAGGAGGAAGGGGTAGGCATCCGTCTCGTATGCGCCCATCTCGCCGCCGAGCACGACCAGGAGATCCGCTTCGATCGGGTCGATCGCGCCGAGATCCTCGGTGGTTGCGTCCACGATCCGCAGCTCGTAGCCGTGCTCGCGCAATACCGGCTCGAGGTTGCCGAGATGGATCGTTGCATCGTGCTGCAGCACGAGGGCCGTGCGCATCAATCGAGTCCCCTGATCACGATGGCCTCGGTCGTCGGATGCGCCTCGGCCGGGTCCACCCACACGTCCGGCTCGATGTAGATCACGCGGGCGGCAGGCACCGCCGCGCGGATACGCGACTCGACGACGTCGATCGCAGCAGCGACATCCGCAAGCCTGGCCTCGCCGTGCACGGCGAGCTTCGCGCCGACGAGCAATTCGTCCGGCCCGAGGTAGAGCGTCTTCATGTGGATGATGCGCTCTACTTCAATGCCGGCCAGGATGGCGGCCTCGATTGCGGCGAGATCCGCATCGCTCGCCCCCTCGCCGACGAGCAGGCTCTTGGTCTCGATGCCCAGGACGATCGCCACGACGATCAGCAGCACGCCGATCGCGAGCGTTCCGATCGCATCCCACAGGCCGTTGCCCGTGATCACGGAGAGTCCGACACCGATGAGCGCGAGCACGAGACCGATGAGGGCCGCGACATCCTCGAGGAGAACGACGGGCAGCTCAGGGGCTTTGGCTCGCCGCACGAACTGCACCCAGCTCAGGGTTCCCTTGTGCTGGCGCGATTCGTGGACCGCGGTCCGCAGCGAGAAGCCCTCCAGCCCGATCGCGATGATGAGCACGAGGATCGGCAACCACCACACCTCGATGGGGTGCGGGTGCTGCAGCTTATTGACGCCCTCATAGAGCGAGAACACGCCACCCACCGAGAACAGGATGATCGACACGACAAAGGCGTAGACGTACCGCTCACGGCCGTAGCCGAACGGGTGCTCCCGGTCGGCTTCCTTCCTGGAGCGTCGCCCGCCGAGCAGAAGGAGCAGCTGGTTGCCGGAATCGGCGAGCGAGTGCACGCCCTCCGCGAGCATCGACGACGAGCCAGAGAACCCCCACGCGACGAACTTGGTCGCGGCGATGCCGAGGTTGGCGGCGAGAGCCGCGATGATCGCCTTGTTTCCGCCGGATGCGCTCATGCAGCAATCCTAGGATGGGTCACGTGACCGAGAATCCCACCACCGAAACCCCAGTGACGCTGCCCGCTATCGCGATCCTGGGTGCGGGTTCGATGGGCCGCGCGATCCTCAATGGACTCGTGAAACCGGGCGTGCTGGTCGAGGGCGGAGTGCGCGTCACGAACCGCTCGGCCGAGCGCGCCGCCGAACTGGCCGACCTCCTCGGCGTGGACGCATACGCAACCGAGAACGACCCCGACGCCAACCTGAAAGCTGTCGCTGGGGCGGCGATCGTCCTCGTCGCCGTCAAGCCGGCCATGGTTCCCGCGCTGCTCGAGGAGATCGCGGGCGCGCTTGAACCCGGCGCGATCGTGCTCAGTGTTGCCGCGGGCGTGACCATTGCGACGTTCGAGTCGTTGCTGCCGGCATCCGTATCTGTTGTGCGATCCATGCCGAATACACCCGCCATCGTGGGCAGGGCGGTGACCGGCGTGAGTGCGGGCACCCGGTCGACCCCCGAGGACATTGCGACAGTGCGGCGCCTGTTCGAGACGGTCGGCGAGGTCGTGGAGGTGCCGGAGAGCAAGTTGGATGCGCTCAGCACGATCTCCGGATCGGGCCCTGCGTACGTCTTCTTCCTGATCGAGCAGCTCACCGCGACCGCGATCGACAAGGGGTTCACGCCGGATGAGGCCCGGCTGCTCGTCAACGGCACCTTCGTCGGGGCGGCCGAGTTGCTCGTCGTGTCTGGCGAGGCACCGGGGGAACTGCGCCGCAAGGTCACGAGCCCCAAAGGCACCACCGAACGGGCGATCGGCGTGCTCGAGGCCGCGGACCTGAAGGGCCTCTTCGACCGGGCGACGGATGCCGCGCTCGCGCGGGCGCGCGAGCTCGCCGCCGGCTGACCCGGCCCGGTCGGACGTATGCGCCAATCGCTATGAGAAGGCTGGTGCGCTCCGGCGGGGGAATGACTAGCCTTGACCCATGGCTGACATCTTTGATGTGATCGCGGACGCGACGCGACGCGACATCCTGCAGGTTCTGCTCGACAGCTATGTCGACGAGTCCAGCGACACGGGGGAGATCAGCGTGTCCGAGATCGTCGCCAAGCTCGAACTCAGCCAGCCGACCGTCTCCAAACACCTCAAGGTGCTGCGGGAGGCGGGCCTGGTCGGAGTGCGCGAGGAGGGCCAGCACCGCTACTACCAGCTGGATTCCGCGCCACTGGAAGACGTCGAGGACTGGCTCATTCCGTTCCTGTCCTCCGACTTCCAGGAGGACCGCAGCGTCGGCGACATTCTCAACGAGGACGC
>JAUZGC010000264.1 GCA_030840105.1 Microbacteriaceae bacterium | reverse complement strand
ACCGCGAGGGCGCCCAGGGTGGATGTCGTGCGCAGCGCCGGGATGTGTGCTGCGTTCTCCAGCTGGATCAGCTGCACGAACCATTCAACGTCGCTCAGGGAGCCGCGCCCCAGCTTGAGATGGCGATTCGGGTCTGCGCCTTGAGGCAGCCGCTCATTCTCGACGCGCGCCTTGATGCGCTTGACCTCACGTACCTCCCGCTCGCCAATGTGGGCCGGGTAGCGCACCTCGTCGGCGAGGGCCTCGAAATCGGCGACGAGCCCTGGGTCGCCGGCGACGCCGCGAGCGCGAAGCAGCGCCTGCGCTTCCCAGGTCAGCGACCAGCGTTCGTAGTACGCGCGGTAGGACTCCAGCGAACGGACGGGGGTACCGTTCTTGCCCTCGGGCCGCAGGCCGATGTCGAGGTCGAGTGGGAGGCGATTGTCCTCCGTGAGCCGGTTCAGTTCGACGACGATGGACTTCGCCGTCGAGTGCGCTGCCTCATCATCAGGCGTTCGCGCCCGGAAAACGTACATGATGTCCGCGTCGGATCCGAAGCCGAGTTCACGCCCCCCGAACCGCCCCATGCCGATGATGGCGAATTCGATGCTAATGCCGTCCGGACGCGAGGCACGGATGGCGTCGAGGACGCCGCCGATGACGTTCTCCGTCACCTCGGTGAGGCCCTGAGCGAGCTCCTCGATCGTGCAGATGCCGAGGATGGCGGAGAACGCAAGGCGCAGTACTTCGCGGCGTCTGGCGCCGCGCAGTGCCGCCGCTGCGACATCCGCACTCTCGTGCCTGGCAAGGATCGCCCGCGTTTCGTCGCGCAGTTGGACAGCGGTGCGTGGGCGCAGATCCTCTTCCGATTCGAGCCAGGCCACGGACTCCGGGATGCGGCCAAGAAGCTCCGCCGCGAAGCGCGACCCGGAGAGCACGCGGGTCAGCCGTTCGGCGGCGCCGGACGAGTCGCGCAGCATCCGCAAGAACCAGTAGGTGGAGCCGAGGTCCTCGCTGAGCCTCCGGAACGTGAGCAGCCCATAGTCGGGGTCGACTCCGGCCGCGAACCACCCCAGCATGACGGGAAGCAAGTGGCGCTGGATCGTCGCGCGCCGCGAGACGCCGGCCGTCAGGGCACCGATGTGCACGAGCGCACCCTTCGGATCGCGGAACCCGATCGCGGACAAGCGCGCTTCGGCCTGGGCGCTCGTCAGGTTCAGTTCGTCACTCGGCAACGCTGCAACGGCGGAAAGCAGCGGCCGGTAGAAAAGTCGCTCGTGGAGGCCGCGCACGCGGTGCTTGACCGAGGCCCAGAGTGCGGTCAGTTCGACCGCGCCAGACGCGAGCCCCGTCGCACGAGCGAGCACGCGGACGTCTGCTTCATCACGCGGCATCAAGTGCGTGCGACGGAGATAGCGCAGCTGCAGCCGATGCTCCATCAGTCGCAAGGCCCGATAGTCATGGGCAAAGTCGGCGGACTCGGCGCGCCCGATGTAGCCGTGCTCCGCCAGCGCCTCGAGCGCGGGAAGAGTCCCCCGCTGCCGCACCCGCTCGTCGCTCTGGCCATGCACGAGTTGGAGCAACTGCACCGTGAACTCGACATCGCGCAAACCGCCGGGCCCGAGTTTGAGTTGGTAGTGCACTTCGTCGTCGGGGATGTTGTCGGTGACGCGTTCGCGCATGCGTTGGACGGACTCGACGAAGTTCTCCCTCGACGAGCTGGTCCACACCTTCGGCGCAAGCGCCTCAACGTAGCGCTCCCCCAGCTCGATGTCTCCGGCAAGGGGACGCGCCTTGAGCAGCGCCTGGAACTCCCAACCCTTCGCCCAGCGGTCGTAGTACGCCAGATGAGAGTCCAGGGTGCGCACGAGGGCGCCATCCTTGCCCTCCGGACGCAGGTTGGGGTCGACCTCCCAGAGGCCCGGCTCGATTGCCGGCGCGTCAATGCCGCGCATCATGAGCACGGCCAGGCGCGTGGCGACGTCCACCGCCCGCCCCGCGCTGAGCCCCGCATCCTCGTCGCCCATCGCGACAAAGATCACATCGACATCGCTCAGGTAGTTGAGCTCCTCGGCCCCTGCCTTGCCCATTCCGATCACGGCGAATCTGGTCGCCAGGACCTCGTCGGCCGGGAACATGCCGGGGCCGTTCCCACTCGCCTGCGCACGTGCGACCGCGAGTGACGCCTCCAGGGCGGCGGATGCAAGATCGGCGAGAGCGCGGGCGACATGCTCCACACCCGCGGCGGGGTCGGACTGCTCGAGGTCGAAGCTCGCGACCTGCGCGAGCCATCGGCGGTAGCGGATGCGGAGCGCCGTCCACGCGGGCTCCTCCGTTACGGATGCGACGCCATCCACCGCCCCAACGGACTCGAGCAGGTCGGCACGCACATGACTCGCCGTCGGCAGCGCGGCGATCGGTCGAGCGAGCGCGGACAGCTCACCCGGCTGCCGCAGGAAAAACTCGGCAAGGCCCTCGGATGCGCCAAGCACCTTGACGAGCCGCTCCACGTCCGGCGCCGCACGCAGCAGCGGGAGCACGGATGCCGGAGCCTGGCGCAGGAGCGCGAGAACCGCGCGCAGCGCGGCATCCGGATCCGCCGTCGCAGCGAACCGGTCGAGCGCATCGGCTGGAGCGATCCCGGAGAGCGCCTGGAACTCGTCCAGGCGCTCCTGCACGGTGCTGAGCTCGGAGAAACCCGCTCTCGCGAGGGCAGTCAGCGAGATGTGGTCGCGCGTCATGGACACGACAGTGGGTCTATCTGCGGCCTAGAGGATCTCGAGGTTGGTCTCGAGCTCGTATGGCGTGACCTGGGCGCGGTACTGCTGCCAGTCCCGTCGCTTGTTGAGGAGCACGTAGTTGAAGACCTGCTCTCCGAGCGTTTCCGCGACGAGTTCGGACTCCTCCATGAACGAGATGGCGTGGTCCAGGCTCGCAGGCAACTGGTTGTATCCGAGCGCGCGGCGCTCCGAATCGCTGAGCCCCCACACGTTGTCCTCGGCCTCGGCCGGCAGCTCGTAACCTTCCTCAATTCCCTTGAGCCCCGCGGCCAGCATGAGCGAGTACGAGAGGTACGGGTTCGCGGCGGAGTCGATCGCGCGGTACTCGACCCGCGAACTCTGCCCCTTGTTGGGCTTGTAAAGAGGTACCCGGACGAGCGCCGAACGGTTGTTGTGGCCCCAGCAGACGAAGCTCGGGGCCTCGTCCCCGCCCCACAGCCGCTTATACGAGTTGACGAACTGGTTTGTGACCGCAGTGATCTCCGGTGCGTGGCGCAGCAGGCCCGCGATGAACTGGCGTCCGATCTTCGACAGCTGGTACTGCGCACCGGCCTCGAAGAACGCGTTGGTGTCGCCCTCGAACAGCGACATGTGCGTGTGCATACCGGACCCGGGATGCCCGGAGAGCGGTTTCGGCATGAACGTCGCGTAGACGCCCTGCTCGATCGCGACCTCCTTGATCACGGTGCGGAACGTCATGATGTTGTCCGCAGTGGTCAGTGCGTCTGCGTAGCGCAGGTCGATCTCGTTCTGGCCGGGCCCGGCTTCGTGGTGACTGAATTCGACCGAGATACCGAGGTCTTCCAGCATCCGTACCGAGCGACGGCGGAAGTCGTGGGCGGTGCCACCTGGCACGTTGTCGAAGTAGCCGGCCGAATCGACGGGCTCGGGGCCGTCCTCTCCGTACTGTGCTGACTTGAGCAGGTAGAACTCGATCTCCGGATGCGTGTAGAACGTGAACCCGCGATCGGCGGCCTTCGCGAGGGTGCGCTTCAGGACATTGCGCGGGTCGGACACGGACGGCTGGCCGTCTGGTGTCGTGATGTCGCAGAACATCCGGGCGGTCGGATCGATCTCACCCCGCCAGGGCAGGATCTGGAAGGTCGTCGGGTCGGGATGAGCGAGCAGGTCCGATTCGAACGACCGCGTGAGGCCCTCGATGGCCGAGCCATCGAATCCGAGACCCTCGCTGAATGCGCCCTCGACCTCGGCCGGAGCAATGGCGACAGACTTGAGCGTACCGACGACGTCGGTAAACCAAAGCCGCACGAACTTGATCCCACGTTCCTCGATTGTGCGAAGAACGAAGTCGCGCTGCTTGTCCATCCTGCCCCTTTCGTTTCGGATACAAGGCTAGTGGTTTCACCCTGAAATCGCCGCGAACCGTCTATCCGACACGTCACTAGACTTGGGCCATGCCAGAGCAGCCCGTCGGCCCAGCGCAGCCAGCCAGCGCGACCCCAGGCAGCCAGTCGCTGCCGAATCTCAAGCGCGTGCGCACCAGGCACTTCCTTGCGGCGAAGCAGCAGGGCATCAAGATCACCGGACTCACGAGCTACGACCAACTGAGCGCGCAGATTTTCGATGCCGCGGGTATCGATTTCCTCCTCGTGGGCGACTCTGCCGGTAACAATGTGCTCGGCTACGACACGACACTTCCGGTCACGATCGATGACCTCATCCCCCTCACGCGTGCCGTCGCCGGTGCAGTGACGCGCGCGTTCGTGATCGCGGACATGCCGTTCGGCTCGTACGAGACGGGTCCGCTCGAGGCGCTGCACACGGCCATCCGGTTCATGAAGGAGACGGGTGCCCACGCCGTCAAGCTCGAAGGCGGGGTTCGCAGCGCCGACCAGATCGGTCGAATCGTGGATGCCGGCATCCCGGTCATGGCGCACATCGGGTTCACGCCCCAGAGCGAGCATGGCCTGGGCGGCCACATCATCCAGGGCCGTGGTGAGGGCGCGGAGCAGTTGCTCGCCGACGCGCACGCGGTCGAGGATGCCGGTGCCTTCGCCGTCGTCATGGAAATGGTTCCTGCCGCGGTCGCCGCCCGCGTGACCAAGGAATTGCGGATTCCGACGATCGGGGTCGGCGCTGGCCCGCATGTCGACGGCCAGTTGCTCGTGTGGACCGACTGGGCAGGCTTCAGCACCGGACGCATCCCCAAGTTCGTGCGTCAATACGCCGATCTCAAGGGCATCCTCAGCGACGCAGCCACTCGGTACAAGGCGGACGTTGAAAACGGCGAATACCCGGCCGCCGAGCACAGCTACGACGAGTAACCAGCGAGCGAACCTGCCAGCGAGCGAACCCGCTAGCGATCGTCGGCGGCGTCATCTGCCGCCCACTTCGCGCTGTTCTCGCGCAGCTTCTCGAGCGCGTGCTCTGCCTCGACGCGCGTATTGAACGGACCAACGCGATCGGGCGCAGGTGACTGGAATCCCTGCTCGACAGCGCCAGTGCGTATGTTGTACCAGTAGCGGTGCTCCGCATCCTGCTCGATCCCGTGCCTGTCCTGGGCGGCCATAAGCTTGATCCTATGCCTAAGGATTCCTCCGGTCACCTCGTTCCCGGCCATCTTTCGACCATGCGATCCGTGCCGGCGGGCATCCCCCGCCCCGAGTATGTCGGCAAGCCGGGTCCGTCCCGTTTCGAGGGATCGGATGTCTACAGTGCGGACGCCATCGCGCTCATTCGCGAGTCCGGGCGCATCGCCGCGCGGGCGATCGAATTGGTCGGCCAAGCCGTGCGCCCCGGCATCACCACGGACGAACTCGACGCGATCGGCCACGAATACATGATCGCTCACGACGCGTACCCGTCCACGCTCGGATATCGCGGCTATCCCAAGTCCATCTGCACCTCGGTCAACGAGGTCATCTGTCACGGCATCCCCGACGACACCGTGCTCGAAGACGGCGACATCATCAACATCGACATCACAGCGTTCAAGAACGGCGTGCACGGCGACAGCAACCGCACGTTCATCGTTGGCCAGGCATCCGAGGATGTCGCCCTGCTCGTCGAGCGCACGCGCGAGGCGCTCGAGCGCGGAATCAAGGCCGTCGCGCCTGGGCGCCAGGTCAACGTGATCGGTCGGGCGATCGAGTCATACGCCAAGCGCTTCGGCTACGGTGTCGTGCGCGACTTCACCGGCCACGGGGTCGGGGCAGCCTTCCACTCCGGCCTGATCATCCCCCACTACGACTCCGCGCCCGACTACGACACCGAGATGCAGGTCGGCATGGTCTTCACGATCGAGCCGATGCTCACCCTCGGCACGCACGAGTGGGATATCTGGGCGGACGACTGGACCGTCACGACCAGGGACAAGAGCCTGACGGCGCAATTCGAGCACACGCTGGTGGTGACCGAGCGCGGCGCGGAGGTTCTCACCCGGCCTTAGCGGGTAGGTTTTTGGTATGACTGCACAGGCGACGGCTATCGGTATCGACATCGGCGGCACGGGCATCAAAGGCGCGGTCATCGACCTGGCGACGGGTGACCTCCTCAGCGAGAGGGTCAAACTTGCGACGCCCGCTGGCGGAAAGCCGGAGGACATCGTCGAGACGACGAAGGAGATCCTCGAGACTCTGGCCGCCTCCGATTCGACACTGCCGGTCGGCGTGTGCTTCCCCGCGATCGTCAGGAACGGCATGACGATGTCGGCCGCAAACGTGTCGAAGAAATGGATCGGGCTGCACGCCGAAGAACTGTTCGAGAAGACGCTGGGTCGCGACATCCACTTCGTCAATGATGCGGATGCCGCCGGCTACGCCGAGAGCCGGTTCGGTGCGGCCAAGGACACCCCGGGCCTCGTCGTCATGACCACGCTCGGCACCGGTATCGGCACGGCCCTCATCTACAACGGTGTTCTCATCCCCAATGCCGAGCTCGGCCACCTCGAGATCGACGGCGTCGATTACGAGACGAAGGCCTCATATGCGGCCAAGGAACGTGATGACCTGAGTTGGGAGCGCTGGGCTCGCCGACTGCAGAAGTACTACTCGCGTCTCGAGGCACTGCTCTCGCCGGACCTCTTCATCGTCGGTGGTGGCGTGTCCAAGAGCTACGAGGAATACCTCCCGTTGTTGAAGCTCGGGACCCCCATCCTGCCGGCCACGCACCGCAACAATGCGGGCATACTCGGTGCCGCGGCCCTTGCGGTGGGTACAGACCGTTAGCGTTTGACCCGCTTCCGTTAGGGATGCGTTAGGACCGCATCCCGACACACCGAGCGGGTGTGTGATCTCTCTGTGGTTCAAGCCACTGCCGCGTGCCCACCGGCGCGCAGCATCCACATGGATGGAGAGAATCCGTTGTTAGACCTCGTCTATATCGTCGGCATCATTGCCCTCGTAGCGATTGTCGGTTTGGTCGGCAAGGGGGTCGAGAAGCTGTGATCTTCTTCAACCTCCTGAGTGCGGCGCTGGCCGTTGCCGCCACCGCGTACCTGGTGTACGCCCTGTTGAAGCCGGAGCGATTCTGATGTATTTCTGGCTGTTCATCGCGCAGCTTGCAACTCTCGTCCTCATCCTCGGACTCCTTTACCGGCCGCTCGGCGACTACATGGCCAGGGTCTACACGACGCGGAAGAACCTCAAGGTCGAACGCGGCATCTACCGCCTGATCGGGGTCAACCCCGACTCCGACCAGACATGGCCGGTCTACCTGCGCAGCGTGCTGGCGTTCTCCGCAGTCGGAATCCTGATCCTCTACGGGATGCAGCGACTCCAGCAGTTCCTGCCGTACGCGCTCGGTCTCCCTGCCGTTCCGGAGGGACTCTCGTTCAACACGGCGATCTCCTTCGTGACCAATACGAACTGGCAGTCGTATTCGCCCGAAGTGACCATGGGTTACACCGTCCAGATGGCCGGGCTCGCCGTACAGAACTTCGCTTCTGCGGCCGTCGGCATCGCGGTCGCGATCGCACTCGTGCGGGGTTTCGCGCTCCGGAAGTCAGGCACGATCGGCAACTTCTGGGTCGACATGATCCGTGGCACGATCCGGATCCTGCTGCCGCTGTCTGTCATTGCCGCGATCGTACTGCTCGCCGGTGGCGCCATACAGAACTTCAACGGATTCGACCACATCACGACGCTGACCGGCGCGACGCAGTCGATCCCTGGCGGCCCGGTGGCGTCCCAGGAGGCCATCAAAGAGGTCGGAACGAACGGTGGCGGATTCTTCAACGTGAACTCGGCTCATCCGTTCGAGAACCCGACGCCGTGGACGAACATCTTCGAGATCGTGCTGATGCTCGCGATCCCGTTCGCTCTGCCGCGGACGTTCGGCACCATGGTCGGCGACAAGCGCCAGGGCTACGCGATTCTTGCGACCATGGGAACGCTCTTCGTCGCCTCCCTCGTCGCCATGACGCTCTTCGAATTCGCCGGCAACGGCACGGCAACGATGGCAGCCGGTGGAGCAATGGAAGGCAAGGAGACCCGGTTCGGCATCATCGGGTCGACGCTTTTCGGCACCTCGAGCACGTTGACATCGACAGGTGCCGTCAACTCGATGCACGACAGCTATACCGCTCTCGGCGGTGGCATGGCCATGATCAACATGATGCTTGGCGAGGTTGCGCCTGGTGGTGTCGGTTCCGGCCTCTACGGCATCCTCGTGATCGCCATCATTGCGGTATTCATCGCCGGCCTCATGGTTGGCCGCACACCGGAGTACCTGGGCAAGAAGCTCGGCGCGCGGGAGATGAAGCTCGCAAGCCTCTACATCCTGGCGACGCCGACCCTCGTGCTCGTCGGCACGGCGCTCAGCTTCGCGATTCCGGCGGTCCGCGCCGACATCGAGAAGACGTCGATGTGGAACCCCGGGCTGCACGGCTTCTCAGAGGTGCTCTACGCGTTCACCTCTGCGGGAAACAACAACGGATCGGCATTCGCCGGGCTCACCGCGAACACGCCGTGGCTGAACTCCGCGCTGGGTGTCGTGATGATGCTCGGGCGGTTCCTGCCCATCGTGTTCGCACTCGCGCTCGCTGGATCGCTCGCCGCGCAGGACAGGGTACCGGCCACTGCCGGGACGCTTCCCACGCACCGGCCCCAGTTCATCGGGCTGCTCATCGGAACGGTCATCCTCGTCTCCGCACTCACGTATTTCCCTGTTCTCGCGCTGGGTCCCCTGGCGGAAGGGCTGAAGTAAGCCATGTCAACAACACTCACCCACCCCGAGGTAGCGAGCCACACGCCCGCACCGAAGACGCCTCAAGGCGCATTCAGCCTGGGACAACTCGCCAAGGGCCTTCCTGGTGCACTGCGCAAGCTCAGACCGCGCGAGATGTGGCACAACCCGGTCATGTTCATCGTCGAGATCGGCGCTGCACTGACAACGCTTCTCGCCATCGCGCAGCCGTTCCTCGGTACCCAGACGTCGGGCGGCTCCGCGCAGTCGCTCGCGTTCACCTGGAGCATCGCAATCTGGCTGTGGCTGACGGTGGTCTTCGCCAACCTGGCGGAGGCTGTCGCTGAAGGTCGTGGAAAGGCACAGGCCGCAAGCCTGCGCCAGACCAGGACCAGCACCATGGCGACCCGGGTCACCGGATACGATGCCGCTATCGATGCGGCTGCGGCACACGCAGGCACTGAGCAGGTCGCCTCGGCCGACCTCCACCTCGGCGATGTTGTGGTTGTGACCGCGGGCGAGCTGATCCCCGGCGACGGCGACATCGTCTGGGGCATCGCCTCGGTCGACGAATCCGCGATCACGGGCGAATCGGCACCGGTCGTGCGTGAGTCCGGTGGTGACCGCAGTGCCGTCACCGGCGGCACGCGCGTCCTCTCCGACCGCATCGTCGTCCGCATCACCAGCAAGCCGGGCGAGACGTTCATCGACCGCATGATCAAGCTCGTCGAGGGTGCGTCACGCCAGAAGACGCCGAACGAGATCGCGCTCAACATCCTGCTGGCCAGCCTGTCGATCGTTTTCCTCGTCGTCGTCCTGACCCTCGGTCCTGTTGCCGGATACTCCGGAGCAGCTCCGAGCGTGCCCGTCCTCATCGCACTGCTTGTCTGCCTCATCCCGACGACGATCGGTGCCCTGCTCTCCGCGATCGGAATCGCCGGGATGGACCGGCTTGTCCAGCGCAACGTGCTCGCGATGTCCGGTCGTGCCGTCGAGGCCGCCGGTGACGTCACGACGCTCCTGCTCGATAAGACCGGAACGATCACGTACGGCAACCGCCAGGCGAGTGAATTCACCGCGGTTGCCGGGGCCGACCAGACCGAACTCATCCGATCCGCGGCCCTCTCCTCGCTGAGCGACCCGACTCCAGAAGGAACCTCGATCGTCACCCTCGCCGAGACGCTCGGCTACGTGCACCAGGGCGCGGTGGACGGCGACGTCGTGCCGTTCACGGCGCAGACCAGAATGAGCGGCATCGACTTCGCGGATGGATCCCAGGTCCGCAAGGGCGCCGCGTCCGCCGTGACCAGCTGGGTCCAGGAATCCGCTCCCGCGCCGAGCACGGTGCTGCGCGAGTTGGATGCCGAGGTCGAACGGGTCTCGCAGCTCGGGGGGACGCCACTCGTGGTGGCAACCCGCACCGCGATTGGGACCGCGAGCATCCTCGGCGTGATCTACCTCAAGGACATCGTCAAGCCGGGCCTTGCCGAGCGCTTCGCGGACCTGCGCCGCATGGGCATCCGTACGGTCATGATCACGGGTGACAACCCGCTGACGGCCAAGCACATCGCTGCCGAGGCGGGAGTCGACGACTTCCTTGCCGAAGCCACGCCGGAGGACAAGCTCGCGCTGATCCGGCGCGAACAGGAGGGCGGCAACCTCGTCGCGATGACCGGAGATGGCACGAACGACGCTCCCGCGCTGGCACAGGCGGATGTCGGCGTGGCCATGAACACGGGCACGTCAGCGGCCAAGGAGGCCGGAAACATGGTCGACCTCGACTCTGACCCGACCAAGCTCATCGACATCGTGAGCATCGGCAAGCAACTGCTCATCACGCGTGGCTCGCTCACGACGTTTTCGATCGCCAACGACGTCGCGAAATACTTCGCAATCATCCCGGCGATGTTCGTCGGAGTCTTCCCTGGGCTGCAGGCGCTGAACATCATGCACCTGCACTCCCCCGCCTCCGCGATCCTCTCTGCCGTGATCTTCAACGCCATCATCATCGTCGTGCTGATTCCGTTGGCCTTGCGTGGCGTTCGCTACCGCCCGGCCATGGCGTCAAGCCTGCTCACCAGGAACCTGCTGATCTATGGCCTCGGCGGGATCATCGCGCCATTCATCGGGATCAAGCTGATCGACCTGCTCGTCGGCGTCATTCCCGGATTCTGATTCACGATCACGAAATAAGGACAGATAACAATGAGTGCACAACGCGGCACTGGCCGCCAATACTGGGTCGCGATCCGCGCGATGATCGTGCTGACCGTCGCCGTGGGGATCATCTACCCCCTCCTCATCACCGCTGTCGGCCAGCTCGCATTCAACGCGAACGCCAACGGCTCCATGGTGAAGGTCAACGGTGC